>JBBSJX010000082.1:0-12715 GCA_038256825.1 Chitinophagales bacterium | reverse complement strand
TATCGGCGAATTTGTAAATGTAAAAATTTCAAAAGCATACGATTACGATTTGGAAGGTGAGGTTGTTTAAAATAAAACGTGTTCTAATTAATTTAACTGAAGGCACATTTTTTATAAAAAAAGTTTTGTTGACGAGCTTTAGCAATCAGGAGAATCTTTTGTTGCGTCGCACTCTTGTACTATTAATACAATGTTCAACAATAAATACAAACTGCATCTTAAAACGGGAAGGTTTAATAATAACTAAAAGCAATGCATCTACCCGGTTAAGGGTTATGTTTAATTATTTTAATGGAAACTAACTGCCAATACATAGCCTTCGGGCAAACAGGTTTCTTTTCTAAAATCATCATCGATTATTTGAACAACGATGAAAAGATTGCACCATTTTACGAGCACCCCATTTCTATAGAAGGAATTAAAGCTTCCATTGCCGCCAGGCAGGTATATCCTACTAATCGCCCTTTATTGGTAGAGGTGCTCAAAAAACAATATGCTGGAATTGCGCTAAACGATTTACAGCAGCAAAACATTGATAATTTACTAAAGGAGAACACCTTTACTATAACCACGGCTCACCAACCCAACCTCTTTACCGGCCACCTTTATTTTATTTATAAAATTCTGCACACCGTAAAACTGGCAAACTTTCTTGCTGAACAAATCCCCGATCAAAATTTTGTTCCCGTATTTTATATGGGCAGCGAGGATGCTGACCTGGACGAACTGGGGCATATAAACCTGGCAGGCGAAAAGCTTGAATGGAAAACCAGTCAAACAGGCGCTGTAGGTAGAATGGTTGTTGATAAAGAACTGATCAAACTTATTGACCGTATAGCCGGCCAATTGGAAGTTGAAGCATTTGGAAAGGAATTAATCGCTCAATTCAGAAATGCTTATGCTTTAGGAAATACTATTCAGCAGGCAACCCTGCTGCTTGTAAATTTTCTTTTTGCGAAATATGGTGTATTGGTTTTAATACCCGACAACGCAGCATTAAAACAACCCTTTACCAAGATTGTAAAACGGGAACTGGCCGAACAGTTTTCGTACCCAATAGTAGAAGAAACAGCTACAGAATTAAGTAAAAATTATAAAGTACAAGCCAGCGGAAGGGAACTGAATTTGTTTTATTTAATAAAGAACCAGCGTGAGCGCATTGAAGAAGCAAATGGTATTTATTTAGTTAAGGCGCTCAACCTTAAATGGAGCAAAGCTGAAATTTTTAAAGAAGCAGAGGAGCATCCTGAGCGGTTTAGTGCCAATGTTATTTTAAGAGGAGTTTTCCAGGAAATGATTTTACCCAATATTGCCTTTATTGGCGGTGGCGGCGAAATAGCCTATTGGTTAGAGCTAAAAAAGGTTTTCGAAGCATGTGCAGTTCCTTTTTCTGTGTTGATTGTTCGTAATTCATTTTTACTAATTAATTCAAAACAAGAAGAAAAACTGCAGCGTTTAAATTTTTCTATCGAAACGTTTTTTAAGTCAACTTTTGATTTGATGAATGAATTGGTAAAACGTGAAAGCGGGTTAAAATTATCCCTATCCAAAGAAAAGGAACAGCTTCAGCATTTTTATAAACAAGTCCAGAATACAGCAAATGCAATAGATGTTTCTTTAAATGATCATGTAATCTCCCTTCAAAAGAAAGCCGAAAAATCAATTGTAGAACTGGAGAAGAAAATGCTGCGGGCAGAAAAAAGAAAGTTTGAAGACCAACAACGGCAGATAGAAAATTTAAAGTCACAGCTTTTTCCAAATAACAGCTTGCAGGAACGCATTGATAATTTTGCTCCCTATTTTGCCCGGTATGGCGAAGCCTGGATTGATAAAATTTATAACGCTTCCAAACCTCTCGACCAGGATTTTGGCATTATTAAACTCGATTAAGTAAAACTAAAAAGAGCGGTCCTGCTATAACTGGTCAAATTGGTTGGGCCAGCCGTCAACGGCCAGGTTTGCCACTTTATCAAGCACGTTTTTTTGCATCTCATTTTTATATTCCTGCACTTTTTTGGATAATACTTCATTATTGGTAGCCAGAATCTGTGCTGCCAATATACCTGCATTTTTTGCTGCATTTAAAGCTACTGTTGCAACAGGTACTCCATTAGGCATTTGTAATATTGATAACACAGAATCCCATCCGTCAATGCTGTTGGAAGATTTTATAGGAACACCAATAACCGGTAGAATTGTAATAGAAGCTACCATACCGGGTAAATGTGCAGCACCGCCAGCACCTGCAATAATAATTTTCAGTCCACGGGCTTTTGCATTGGTTGCATATTCCACCATTCGCAAGGGTGTGCGATGCGCAGATACCACCGTTAATTCGTATGGAATTTCAAAGTGCTTTAAAATTTGAGCGGCAGCTTCCATTATGTTTAAATCACTGTCGCTACCCATTATAATGCCTACCAAAGGAGATTTTGCCATATGTGCAAGATAGTTGGTTTGGAAAAAGGTTAAAAAGTAAAAATTAAAAAGGCAAAATTAAAAAGTAGAATGTTGCTACTATTTATATAGTACAAGAGTGCGACGCAACGATGTTGAATAATGATGAACTGCCGGTAACCAAAAAAAACATTAGATAATACTTGCTTTACTAATTGCTAACCACTTTTAAAATTTTTTTTATTCGGGTTGCCTGGTGAATTAATTCCTGCTTTTCGTTGCTTACAATGGTAACATGTCCCATTTTACGGCCGGGCTTGGTTTGTTTTTTTCCATAAAGATGAACGAAAACATTTTCAAGTTTCATCACTTCATCCAGGCCTTCGTATATGGCTGCGCCTTCGTAACCGGGGGCGCCCAAAACATTTACAATGGCACTGGAAAGTATTGCATCGGTATTGCCTAAAGGATAACCCAGCATAACCCTCCACAGCATATCGAACTGGCTACTATAATTAGCTTCAATTGTATGGTGGCCGCTGTTGTGCACACGAGGTGCAGTTTCATTTACCCAAACTTCATCATTCATATCAATAAAAAACTCAATGGCAAAAATACCCGGACTTTTAAGTGCTTTAACCACTTTTAATGCGATGGCTTCACATTTCCATAGTTGTTTTTCTTCGATAAAAGCAGGACTTACCTGGTAATCCAACAGGTTAAGTTTTCTATCAAATATCATTTCGGCGGCAGGGTAAATGGCGGTTTCACCTTTGTTATTCATAGCTACCATTAATGCAACTTCCTTCTTAACATCTACCATTTTTTCAAGTACCGATGGTTCATCAAACCCCAGGCTTAAATCATCGGTTGTTTCCATTATTTGAACCCCACGGCCATCGTAACCACCCATTGCCAGTTTATGTACAGCAGGTAAAAACGATGAAAACTGGTTTAAATCAGAAAGGGTATTGGTAGTTACAAATTCGGAAGATGGAATCTGGTTTTGCTGGTAAAACTCCTTTTGAAGAATTTTGTTTTTAATAATTTTTATAGCTGCAGGAGTAGGAAAAACAACCACACCTTCCTGTTCCAGTTTTTCCAATGCTTCCACATTTACACTTTCTATTTCAATGGTAAGCACATCTAAGTTCTTTCCAAAATTGTAAACATCATCAAAATTTTGAATGTCGCCTTTTGTAAAATGATGGCATAAATGCGCAGATGGGCAATGCGCATCGTTTTCTAAAATATAAGTTTCTACAGGATAATTGGCTGCCTGTTGTAAAAGCATACGGCCCAATTGGCCACCACCCAAAATGCCTGCTTTTATAATAGATGAAGGGTTTTGTTGCATGCCGCTAATGTACAACCTCGTATTCATTTCATTATACTGAAAGTTTCATTTCATCGGGTTAGCCAGGGATTTTTTACCTTTGATGGATGTTTGATAAATGCCATTACCACTTTCTTATAAGTACACTTGCTATGGATTCGAAAAATTGATACTGCATATAAACAAAGCTTTCAATTTTCTTCATAACACTATTTTACTCAATTCTACATTATGGAAACCTTTCAGACAAAGTTTACTTCAAATAATAACCAAACAGATTTTTTACCATTACAAGGCACCGATTACGTTGAATTTTATGTTGGCAATGCCAAACAGGCTGCTTATTATTATAAAACGGCCTTTGGGTTTCAAAGCATTGCTTATGCCGGCCCCGAAACCGGGGTTAAGGATAAAGTGAGCTATGTAATCAGGCAAAACAAATTAACTTTTGTGCTCACCACCTCGCTTTTGTCTGCCGGGGATATAACGGATCATGTAGTAAAACATGGCGATGGAGTAAAAGTGCTTGCATTAAAAGTTGAAGATGCAACTTCGGCCTGGGAAGAAACCACCAAACGCGGAGGAGTAAGTTACCTGGAACCAATAAAATTAATTGATGATTTTGGCGAAGTGGTGTTAAGCGGTATTCATACCTATGGCGATACCATTCACCTTTTTGTTGAACGTAAAAATTACAAAGGTATTTTTTTACCAGGTTTTGAAAAGTGGGAGAGTAGTTACCAGCCCGCCTCCACAGGTTTGCAATATGTTGACCATTGTGTAGGCAATGTTGGGTGGAACCGCATGGATATTTGGGTAAAGTTTTACGAAGAGGTTATGGGCTTTCGCAACATCCTTTCCTTTGATGATAATGATATTTCAACAGAATATTCTGCTTTAATGAGCAAAGTAATGAGCAATGGAAACGGGTTTGTAAAGTTTCCTATTAATGAACCTGCCGAAGGAAAAAAGAAATCGCAGGTGGAGGAATACCTTGAATTTAATCATGGGGAAGGTGTGCAACACGTGGCTATTGCAACAAACAATATTATTGAAACTGTTGGTGAACTTCAAAATCGTGGAGTGGAGTTTTTAAAAATTCCGGCCAGTTATTACAAAACGGTTTTGGACCGCGTAGGCAAAATTGATGAAGACCTGGAGCCTTTGCAAAAGTTAGGAATACTAATTGATAAAGATGAGGAAGGATACCTGCTGCAGATTTTTTCAAAACCCTTACAGGATCGTCCTACTTTATTTTTTGAAATCATTCAGCGAAAAGGTGCAAAGAGTTTTGGTAAAGGAAATTTCAAAGCCCTTTTTGAGGCGCTGGAGCGTGAACAGGATCGTAGAGGAAACTTGTAAGTGGAAAACTTTTATAAGTGTAATTAGTTTTGCACTTTAACGTTAATTGTATAGTAATTGGATTTATATAAAATATTTTTGGTACCATGAAGCAGATTCTTCTCCTTTTAATTTCATTTGTTTTTGTTGCTTTTTCGTATGCGCAACCAGGATTTGTTGATTTTCAAAAAACCTATCCAAGGGTGGCTTCGGCAGCCAAATTAAAAGAAGATACTTTAAAGAGACAGTTCGCCGCTATGGGGCTTGAATGGCCTGCTAAACAAATTTATATTCGCTCATTTAAGTACGATAGCCAAATGGAAGTTTGGGTGCGCAACAGTAATAAAGAAGCTTATAAACTTTTTAAAACGTATAAAGTGTGCGCCCTTGCCGGTGGCATGGGGCCTAAGCGTATGGAAGGGGATTACCAGGTTCCGGAAGGGTTTTATTATATTAACGAATTTAATCCCCGCAGCTCGTATCATCTTTCGTTGGGCATCAATTACCCCAATGCATCCGACCGGGTTTTAAGCGATAGCATAAAACCGGGGGGCGACATTTACATTCATGGAAGTTGCCTTACCGTTGGCTGCATCCCTATCCAAAATAGTCAAATTGAAGAGTTGTACATTTTGGCCGCAAACGCCAAAACCCAGGGGCAGGATTTCATCCCGGTTCACATTTTCCCTATTCGCTACAATAACAAAAAAAGCTTTGAATACTTTGCCCAGGCCACCAAAAACGACCAGGATATTCAACGTTTTGCAATAAAAATTAAAGAGGTGTACGACTTCTTTGAAGAAAAAAAGAAACTACCCCTAATCTCTGTTAATAATAAGGGCGAGTACATTGTTATGTAAAACCAAGCTATTATTGAAACTTTTAATACCGGTTTCATGGATGCATACAAAATTGTCGCTGTTATGATTTTGGCACCGGCATAAGCTTTTCATGGCATCTTCGTTGTGTCACTCACTTGTACTTATATATTTTCATAGCATCTTTTCTCAAACAGTTTAAACCATTAATCAATTGCAGCGACAATTTCGGTGCCTTCGGCGGCATATTTCCATAGTAACATTGTAGCAGCCTGACCGACTTTTGGCGGTTCGCGATCCTTTTGTCGGCCAACCTTTAATCAGCTTTCCTGAACGTTATTTATATAAAACTTGTACGGTTTCAGTCGTCTTTTGCAGCAGTACAATTTCTTTTCCTTCGGTCATACTTTCCACCAAACCAGTTTTGTAATGGCGTATAGTTAACAGCGTTAATCCTTTCTCCAGTTGAACATCAAATATTTCGGAAGCCAATAATGCCAATTGCTCAATTTTTTCAGCATGGTCATCAATACAAAGCTGAATACTAATGGCACCGGTTTGCAACAGGTTGGGTGTTATGTGTAAACTACCACACATCCGGTATAATTGGCTTATTGGTTTTTCACCTACAAACGAAAAATCGTGGCTGCGTAAATGCACTAAAACCTGGTTTTCCTTAATTACCTTAATTGGAGGTAAGTTTTTAGGCGTCTTACTATTGATAACGGTACCCGGCTGCTTTGGATTTATAAACGACCGGACATATAAAGGGATATTTTTATTCTGAAGTGGTTTAATGGTTTTGGGATGTATAACCTGTGCACCATAATAGGCCATTTCAATAACCTCGTTATAACTTAAATCGCTTATAAACTGGGCAGTGGTAAACTTTTTGGGGTCCGAACTCATTATACCATCCACATCTTTCCAGATTGTAAGGCTTTCAGCATCCAATAGGTTTGCAAATATGGCTGCTGAAAAATCACTTCCTTCTCTTCCTAACGTTGTGCTTTCATTGTCGCTGGTGCTACCAATAAAACCCTGGGTAATCACCATTTTTGGCGCCGTACTGTTTTCCAGACTGTATAAATTTAAATCACCTGCCAGTTTTTTGGTTTCTTCCCAATCAATAGTGGCATCTCTAAAAATATTATCTGTTCGCAAAACATCTCTTACATCAATTACGCGATTGTTTATACCAGTTTCATTTAAATAGGCGCTTACAATGCATGTTGAAAGCAGTTCGCCTACGCAAACAATCTGGTCGTAGTAATAATCAAAATCCCTTACTGGCTTATCGTGTAAAAGCCATTCGGCTTCAGTAAAATAATTTATAAGTTGCTCCAGGGTTTTATTGTAGTGGGTTACCAACAGGAATTTTGCAGTAGTTAAATGGTTTTGTTTTACCAGGTCAAATAATTTTAATGCTTCATCCTGTTTTCCTGCAAAAAAAGCTTCTGCAACTTTTTCCAGTGCATTGGTGGTTTTACCCATAGCCGATATAATTATTAAAAGCGGTTCTTGCTGATACTCCTTTAAAATACCGGCTACATTTTTAATTCTATCAATACTGTTTACACTGGCACCACCAAACTTAAAAACCTTCATAAGAATTAATTGAAATTATGCTTTTTTTGAAGGTGGCAAAGATAAGCGGCTATTGGAAGCAACTTTACTGTTTAAATTGACGAACAAAAATTTTGAGGTAAATTGTTATTAACAATATTCCTTTTTTCTAATTGTGGTTCATAAGTTTAATAGGAGTATAGTTAAACGCTTCTTTAAAAAATTATTTAATTGGATCTAATCATAAGTAAAGTGGTTAGAATACTTATATTCAAATGTTTATTAGATATATGAAAAGTATTTATTGTTGAAAAATGAATTGAAAGTACAAGTGTGCGACGCAACGGAAGGTGAAAAAAGAGGTGATGTTTGGCTCACAAACTTTACTTTTATTACTTTAGTACTTACCTTAAAAATGATTGTTTTAGCAAAGTATTACTGCTTAAAAAAAGTTACATTTGCACACCTAAAATGCCAGTCCATAATATGATTGGTTACAATTTTTAAAACACTGTTTTACAATACATGGAAGAGAACCTACAACCATTAGAGACGAGCGACAATGATCGCATAATTCAGGTAAATATTGAGGAGCAAATGAAGACAGCCTACATTGACTATTCTATGTCAGTAATTGTAGGACGAGCACTTCCTGATGCAAGAGATGGATTTAAACCGGTGCATCGCAGGGTTTTATATGCGATGAACGAATTGGGTAATACCAGCAACCGGGCGTATAAAAAATCTGCTCGTATTGTGGGTGAAGTAATGGGTAAATATCACCCACACGGTGATGCTTCCATTTATGATACGTTGGTGCGTATGGCACAGGAATGGACCATGCGTTATACGATGGTTGATGGCCAGGGAAACTTTGGAAACCAGGATGGAGACATGCCCGCAGCCATGCGTTATACCGAGGTTAGGCTGGAGAAGATTGCTGAAAGCATGTTGGAAGATATTGAAAAAGATACGGTTGATTTTCAGTTCAATTTTGACGATAGTTTAAGGGAACCTTCGGTTTTACCTACAAGAATTCCTCAATTACTGGTAAACGGTAGTAGTGGTATTGCCGTTGGTATGGCCACCAATATGTTGCCTCACAACCTGAGCGAAGTAATTGATGGTTGCATTGCATATATTGAAAATCGTGATGTTACTATAGAAGAACTAATGACTCATGTAAAAGCTCCCGACTTTCCAACAGGAGGAGTTATTTACGGAATGGAGGGTGTAAAACAAGGAATGCTTACTGGTAGAGGAAGGGTAGTGCTGAGGGGAAAATGCCAGGTTGAAACAAAAGCAAGCGGCCGGGAGCAAATTATTATTACGGAGGTGCCCTACCAGGTTAACCGTGATATGCTTACCGATAAAATTGGCCAGTTAGTAAACGGGAAAATTATTGAAGGTATAGCGCATGTTAACAATGAAAGTAACATGCGTGAAGGCACCCGGATTGTGTTGGATTTAAAGCGCGACGGTGTAGCTAATGTAATCATCAACCAGTTGTTTAAATATACCGAACTGCAAACCAGTTATGGTATCAACAACGTTGCTATTACCAAAGGCCGCCCAAAAACAATGAACCTGAAGGATCTCATTGTTGAATTTGTTGAGTTTAGGATGGATGTTATTGTTCGCCGCACACAATTTGAATTAAGGAAAGCGCAGGAACGAGCTCATTTATTACTTGGTTACCTGATAGCTTTGGATCACCTGGATGAGGTGATTAGTTTAATCAGAAGTTCTGCAACGCCGGATCTGGCTAAAGAAAAGTTAATTGCTGCAGGTTGGGGTTTGGATGAAATACAGGCAAAAGCAATTCTTGAACTGCGTTTGCAGCGTTTAACCGGAATGGAGCGTGAAAAGATTAAGGAAGAATATGATAATTTAATGGCTTTGATTGGCAGGTTACAGGAATTATTAGGTAGCGAAATTTTGCGTTACGGCGTAATTAAAACAGAATTGCTTGAGGTTAAAGATAAATTTGGAGACGTACGAAAAACAGAAATTTCGTATTTATCGAACGAAATGAGAATTGAGGATTTGATTGAAGATGAAGATGTTGTAATTACTATTTCGCATTTAGGCTATATTAAAAGAACGTCTGCGGATGATTATCGCCAGCAAAAGCGCGGTGGAAGAGGTGCTATAGGAAGTAAAACCAGGGAAGAAGATTTTGTAGAGCATTTGTTTGTTGCTTCAACCCACCATACATTAATGTTTTTTACCGAAATGGGCAGGTGTTATTGGTTGAAAGTTTATGAAATACCTGAAGGTGATAAGAATACTAAAGGTCGTGCCATTCAAAACATAATGCAACTACCGCAGGATGACAAGGTGAGGGCAATTATTGATATAAAGAATTTTGAAGATAAAGATTACGTAAACAGTCACTATATAGTATTGTGTACTAAAAAAGGTACTATTAAAAAAACCACTTTACAGGACTTTAGTCGCCCGAGAGCAAATGGTGTAAATGCAATTAATATTATTGAAGGCGACCAGTTAATTGAAGCTAAACTTACCGATGGTAATTGCGATATTATGATGGCTTTAAAGAGCGGAAGAGCCATCAGGTTTCCCGAAACTAAAGTAAGGCCAACAGGCCGGGGTGCTATTGGAGTAGGAGGTATTGAAGTTAATTCGGAAAACGATGAAGTAATTGGTATGGTTTGTGTAAATAAGGAAGACACCGAAAAAACAGTTTTGGTGGTAAGTGAGAAAGGCTTTGGAAAACGCACCCCAATTGATGAGTATAGGATAACCAACCGGGGAGGAAAAGGTGTTAAAACTATTAATGTTACCGATAAAACGGGAAGTTTGGTAGGAATTTTGGATGTAGATGGAACAGAAGACCTGGTTATAACTTGCAGGTCTGGTTTAACAATCAGAACCTCCATTGCAGATATACGAGAGGCTGGAAGAGCAACACAGGGAGTTAAATTAATTCGTCTGAATGATTCTGATGAAATTGCAGCGATTTCAAAAATTAAGGAAGATGATAAAATTGAAGTTGCTGAAGGAGAGGAGATTATAGGTGATGAACCCATTATTTCTATTGAAGATAATGTAGGTGAAACAACACCTGATGATAATATAGGTTCGGAAGAAGAGAATAAAAGTGAAGAAAATGAGGACGAAGTATCTTAATTAGTTTTTATCTTTTACTATTTTAAAATGGACATTAACAAAAAGCACATCATGAAAAAGTTAACGATTGCATTTTCAATTTTTTTATTGACTGGGGTTGTAGTAAACGCACAGGATCTAAAAAAAGCGAACACAGCTTATGCTTTATCCAAAATTAAACCAGAGTCCCTGGAGGCTGCGAAAACTGAGGTGGATAAGTTGATGACAGATGAAAAAACCAATAAGCAGGCTGAAAGTTATATGCTTAAAATGCAGGTTTATGGTACACTTGCTGCGGACGAAGCGTTAGCTGCAAAATATCCCGGTGCCGAAGTGGAAGCAATGAATGCTTTAAAAAAATACCTTGAATTAGAGCCTGCGGAAGAAAAATTGAAAGAAGCCAGGTATGATGGTATAAATAATATTTATAACTCATTGTTTAAAGGTGGGGTAAAATACTATCAGGCACAGGATTGGGGAAATTCTTTCGACAAGTTTAAATTAATGGCGGAAATGGGTGACCTGCTAATTTCACGTAAATGGTCAACAAGCGCTTTTGATACTACTTCATATTTGTATGCTGCAGCAACTGCTCAAAATGCAAAAAAAGAAGAGGAAGCTGTTAAATATTACAAAGGACTTGCAGGTATTAAAGTTGCCGGTAAAGATTACGAAGGTGTTTACGAATACCTTGCAAAGTATTACCTAAACAATCCAAATGAAGAGGAATTCAAAAAATATAATGATTTAGCTAAGGAACTTTATCCTGAAAACGACCTCTGGAAAGATTTGAGCTTTGAATTTACCAAGCGTAACAGCAAAATTGAAGACGTAGTAAAGAAATATGAAACAGGTGATGCAGCTAAAACATTAACTGCTACTGATTATTTTGACTACGGCAACTATTTTGTAAACGACTCAAAAATAAAGGACCTGGAAGAAAAAGATAGAGGAGTTTATAACAAAAAAGCTATTGCTGCATTTTCTAAAGCTTATGAGTTAGATACAACCAATGCAATAGCTGCATATAACGCAGGTGTTACCAATTATGGAAACTTTGAAATTGTAGCCGACGAGGCAAGAGCTATTAAAGGAACTACACCTGACATTAAAACAAAAAAAACAGCTGCTAATAAATTAGCCGTAGAAGCTGCTGATAAAAGCATTGAATGGTTAGAAAAAGCATTTACTGCTTTGGAAGTTAAAAAAGAAAGATCAAACCTCGAAAATGGTTTACTGAAGAAATCAGTTGACCTTTTGTACAATATTTACGAATACAAAAGGGATATGAGCCGTGGCGTAAATCCTAAAGATTATGATAAGTACGATGCAAAGCTTACGCATTTGAATACACTTCACGATAAGTACAAATAATTAATACATCGAATAAAATAAAAAGAGCTGCAACTATTGCGGCTCTTTTTATTTTTGGCTGATTTTTAAAATTTTTATGAACCAGGCAGTTGATCATTTATAAGGCTTTAGTTGCGTCGCACACTTGTTCTTTAAAAGCTTCTATCAACTCAGCTTATTATAATTTAGAAATAGGACCGGAATAATAAATTCAATCATTCTATTCCTAAAATCTTCATCTAAATACTTACTTAACATAATATTAATTATAGGAAAAATAAACAACCATTTTCCTATAACAATATTATGTTTAGTATCACCAGGCACAGAACATGCAAGAATTTGATCCTTCGGAACTGTGTTTTCATTTTTCCTATAATTAGTCATTATATTAAATAGGCGCTTCGCCATGTATCTTTTTATTTTTACAGGCTACATGGCGGCTTGCACACACAGCTATATATTTTGTTGAAGGCTTCGCAAATGGTTACTATTTTTTGCTGCCACAGACGGCAGCAGCATTGCAATGCACACAAAATCTCTCACATGGCTAACATTGCATGCACCTGCGGCTAACGCTTCTGAAATCATTTTTCTTTCTTTGCCTTGATCCAAAGAAAGAAACAAAGAAAAATCAAGGCAACCCCGATGGCTCCGCCCGTTTTGCCGTGCCAACGCACAACAGCTATTCTCACCTATACCCACCATTGATTCCCCCTTATATCAATCGCATAAGTTTCTCCTTATAAATTTTGTAATCTTCTTCACCTGG
>JBBSJX010000081.1:0-12753 GCA_038256825.1 Chitinophagales bacterium | reverse complement strand
TTCAGGGGTTTCCGGAATACTCATTCCCAAACTGTACCCCACCTGGGCGGCCAGGCCGCTATCCACCTGGTTTAATACGGCTAACATTCTTTGTTTTATTTCGGGCATTTCAACTTTACCCAATTCAAAACATAATGCATCAACAATGTGCATTTTTTCTGGCTCACTCTGGCTGTTAAAAAACATGGTTGCCTGGCTAAAGTGGTCAAAAAAACTGGGACTGCGTTCTCTTATTTTCCGGGCATCTATACGTTCGGTATAACTGGTAAAACCGCCATCCACCTTACCAGCCTGAAAAGGGCATCCTCCGCCAACAGTGTTGGGAGAATAGCTGCTTTTACCCTTATTTATAGTCATGCGGTGTATGCCATCGCGCTGGTTATTGTGTACGGGAACAACAGGACGGTTAATAGGAATTTCGTGGAAATTTGGTCCGCCTAAACGTGATAATTGTGTATCGGTATACGAAAATAAACGGCCTTGCATTAAAGGATCATTTGTAAAATCTATTCCCGGCACTACGTGCCCTACATGAAAAGCCACTTGTTCAGTTTCTGCAAAAAAATTATCAGGATTACGGTTTAAAGTCATTTTACCAATGCGAATAACCGGCACCAGTTCTTCAGGTATTAATTTGGTTGGATCCAGCAAATCAAAATCATACTTATGCTCATCTTCCTCTGGTATTATTTGCACACCAAACTCCCATTCCGGAAAATCGCCGTTTTCTATAGCTTCCCATAAATCTTTGCGGTGAAAGTCAGAATCTTTTCCTGATATGATCTGAGCCTCGTCCCATGCAACAGAGTGCATACCTAAAAGTGGTTTCCAGTGAAATTTTACAAAATGGGCAACGCCCTCAGCATTCACAAATCTGAACGTATGTACCCCAAAGCCTTCCATCATCCGCAGGCTGCGTGGTAATGCACGGTCGCTCATTACCCACATCACCATATGGGTAGATTCAGTATTGAGCGATACAAAATCCCAAAACGTATCGTGTGCCGAGGCTGCCTGCGGCATTTCGTTATGCGGTTCTGGTTTTACTGCGTGAACAAAATCAGGAAACTTCATTGCATCCTGCATAAAAAATACCGGCATGTTATTGCCTACCAGGTCAAAATTTCCTTCCTGGGTATAAAATTTAACTGCAAAGCCACGCACATCACGGGCCAGGTCGGTTGATCCACGTGACCCGGCAACTGTTGAAAAACGAGCAAATACAGGTGTTTCAATAGATGGATCATTTAAAAAACCGGCTTTGGTGTATTTACTCATCGACTCGTATACCTGAAATACACCATGAGCCGCCGACCCCCGGGCATGTACAATCCTTTCAGGAATGCGCTCATGATCAAAGTGGGTCATCTTTTCCCTGAAAATAAAATCCTCCAAAAGCGATGGACCCCGTTCTCCAGCTTTCAGGCTATTATGATCATCGTTAATGCGCACCCCATGATTGGTGGTTAAAAACGTTCCATCCGCATTTTCAATATTAGGAGTAAGCTCCCTGATTTTTTCATTTGTTACGGTCTCCTTGCCAGGTTCGTTCTTTTCCATAATAGTAGGTTTGATTTAATTTTTAAATTGATTAGTCATTAAAGCGAGAAGTAATAACTGAGCATAAATAACCAGGCATCCTGTTAAGTTTATACCATTAGCAGCCCTGCTTTCATGAACCTTGTATTTAAAAATTATGCCGTCTGTAATAATTCATTTGCAGCATACCACTCATCCCAATTAAATACCGCTCAATTATTTATCAACCTAAATAATTAAACCTGGTTAATTTTTGCTGTTTCTGGTATTCATTTTGGTTGTCAAATTCAAAATCAAAACATGAAAATAAATTCTACAACACTATTGCTCATTTTTCTGGGGTGCTTCGTCAGTTCCTGTCACCGGTATTATACATCTAATTCCTTTCACCAAAAAACAGCTCACCATAAGGTAATTGCAATTTTGCCACCCCAAATGGTGCTTACCGGTAAACAGCCTAACTCAGTAAGTACAAGCGAAGTAGCGCAATTGGAAGAAAAGGAAAGTTTGTTCTTCCAGGAGGAACTGTATAATCGTATTCTTGCTAAAGCCAACCACGGAAAGTATGTAATGGATGTTCAATTACAACCACACAAAAATACCCTTGCAACCTTATCAAAAAATAACGTCAGTATCAGGGAATCGTGGGAGCTAAACGATAAGGAACTGGCATCGCTCCTTAATGTGGACGCCGTAGTACGCACTTCTATCTACAAAAACAGGATTATGAGCGACCTTGCCTCAGCAGGCATTGAAACAGGAAAAAGAATTTTGGATGTGGTTCTAAAAAATCAAACGCCTGTAGTTGGTGTGCCCAGCAAAACAAACGATATAAAAGCTACCTGTACGCTAGTGAGCAATGGCGAAACGTTGTGGAGCGATTCCTACACTAAAGCCAGTGATTATAGTACCCCGGCAAACCAGGTTATTGAAAACATTACTAACAATTTTGCTAAGCATTTTCCATACAAACGCAAAGCGTAAAAACTCATTTTTATACTTAATAAGGAATGAAAAAGTAAATAAGAATTTTTTGAACCAGGCTTAAGTACTACTATGAAGCTTAGGTTGCGTCGCACTCTTGTACTTTTTTACCATTTTTGAGCAACGAGAAAATCCACCTATTATCCTTTGCAAACTTTATAAAAAAGCCGGGAAAACATTTAAATGTATCCCGGCTTTTAATCTGCTTATTAAAAAAGTGATCTCTTTTTACAACAGGTTATTCTCAACACAATACTCCGCAATTTGCACAGCATTGGTAGCAGCTCCTTTGCGCAGGTTATCACTAACAATCCACATGTTTAATGTTTTTGGCTGACTTTCATCTCTTCTCAAACGGCCAACAAAAACATCATCTTTTTCGTGCGCCCATAAAGGCATCGGGTATTCTTGTTTTTCGGGATTGTCCTGCAAGGTTATTCCCGGCGAATTGCTCAGCAATTCCTTTACTTCCGCCAGGTCAAATTCATTTTCAAACTCAACGTTCACGCTTTCGCTGTGGCCACCCATTACCGGTATACGCACCGTGGTTGAAGTAACCCTGATGCTTTCGTCACGCATAATTTTGCGGGTTTCGTTCACCATTTTCATTTCTTCTTTGGTGTATCCATTGTCTAAAAAAACATCTATCTGTGGTATCACGTTCAGGTCAATACGGTATTTATAGGCCATCTCCCCTTCTACACCATTTCTTTCGTTGGTTAATTGCTCTACCGCTTTTACCCCGGTTCCTGTAACGCTTTGGTAAGTGCTCACCACAATACGGTTAACCTGGTATTTTTTATGTAAGGGAGCTAATGCAACCACCATTTGTATAGTGGAGCAATTAGGATTGGCAATCACTTTATCTTCCTTTGTTAAAGCATCCGCATTTATTTCAGGAACAACCAGTTTTTTTGATGGGTCCATGCGCCAGGCGCTTGAGTTGTCGATAACTGTAATACCTGCCGCTGCAAATTTGGGCGCCCACTCCAACGAGGTGCTGCCACCAGCCGAAAATAATGCTACATCCGGTTTGGCATCAATAGCGTCCTGCATCCCAACCACCTTATATTTATTTCCTTTATAGCTTACTTCCTTACCCACCGATTTTGCCGAAGCAACGGGAATTAATTCCGTAAGCGGAAAATTTCTTTCTGCTAAAATTTGTAACATTTTGGTACCTACCAGCCCGGTGGCGCCAACTACTGCAACTTTCATTTTTTTGTTTTTAATGGTGATAACTATATGTAACCTGGTTTATTTTTTATGATCCATGCTTCAAAACTTTCTTCAGCTTTTTTTGCAGCCTGACCGCCTTTCGGCGGTTCGCACTCTTGTGCTTTTATTTTCTATTCGGCTTTTTTAATAAAAAGCTATTCCCAATTCCCCACATCTTTTTATGGGTTAACCACATCCCCACATCTTATTCACTTTTACTATTTACTCTAAAGTTTCTGATCATTAAAGTACCATAGTACAAGTGTGCGACGCAACGGCTGCTCCATTTAGTACTGATGCCGGTAACCAAAAAATAATTTTATACAACACTTACAAATGCCCATAAAAAAAGCCTTCCTGGTGGGGAAGGCCTACAATATTTGCACATATACAAACGCTTGCAACTTCCCTCACGGAAACTGTTTCTTAATGCGTTTGTTTAGTTGTTGTATTAAATTCATGGACGGCGAAAATAGGGAAAAAACTTATTGAATAAAAAAAAGAGATTTTGATAAAATCAATTCTGTAAATTCCTGTTACCATTATTGTTAACTGCTATCCCATTAACAGGCTCGGCCAACCTAACCAATGAAATTTATCAGACCTTTTATTTGCTGTCTCTTTTTCACTCTACTTAGTACTAATATATTATTTGCACAATTAAACGAAAATTTTACTGATGGAAATTTTACCGCTAACCCCTCCTGGGCGGGCAATACAGCCGATTGGATTGTTAATTCCGCTAAGCAGCTACAAAGCAATAACCTGGCTGCCAACAGTAGCTTTTACCTAAGCACTCCCAATAACCTGGCTACCCAAACCCAATGGGAGTTTTATGTAAACCTGCAATTCAATACCTCTTCAGCCAATTATGTTGATGTTTATATTACCGCTTCGCAAAGCGATGTGAGCAGCGCTGCTGCTACCGGCTATTTTGTACGCATAGGAAATACCGATGATGAGATTTGCCTGTATCGAAAAGATGCTGCCGGAGCACCCATAAAAATTATTGATGGCATAAATGGCGTAACCAACTCAAGTAACAATAATCTTAAAATAAAGGTGCTGCGCACAACGGGCAACCAGTTTACCTTGTTACGCGATGTGACAGCAACAGGAAATAACTATGTATCGGAAGGTACCATTGCCGATGGAACTTATACAACAAGTGCTTTTTTTGGGATACTGGTAAAACAAAGCACCGCCAGCTTTTTTCAAAAACATATTTTTGATGACATTGAAGTGAAGCCTTATGCTCCCGATGTTACATCACCTCAAATTGTTTTGGCTACTGCCCTAACGCCAGCAACACTGAACATTTTATTTAATGAACCGGTAGAAGAAACCAGCGCTCAAACAATGGCCAATTATAGTGTGAATAACAATATCGGTTCGCCCATTACTGCAGTAAAAGATGGTACTAATCCCGCACTTGTTAAACTCACTTTTTCAAACAATTTTGCAAATGGTATAACCAACACTTTAACCGTTAAAAATGTAAAGGACCTTGCGGGCAACCCGATTATTAATGCCACTACTTCGTTTAATTATTTTGTACCGCAGCGATACGATGTGGTTATTGATGAAATTATGGCGGATCCAAATCCTGTAGTTCAACTACCCAATGCCGAGTACATTGAATTGAAAAACACTTCGGGGCAACCCATTAATTTGCAGGGATGGATGCTGGCAAATGCAACCGCTACCAGTGGACTCTTTCCCAACTACATATTACCTGCCGATAGTTTTGTAGTGATTACCACATCTTCGGCAGTGGCATCGTTTGTTCCTTATGGCAGGGTTATAAGTGTCACTTCATTTCCTTCGTTGGATAATACTGGCACAACGCTTTCCATAATTTCCAAAGAGAATGTAACCATTCATGCAGTTAATTATGATGTTTCGTGGTACCAGAATGCAGTTAAGAGCGATGGGGGCTGGAGCCTTGAAATGATTGATACTAAAAACCCATGTGCTGGCAGTAGTAACTGGAAAGCAAGTAAAGACAATAGGGGCGGTACTCCCGGCAGTAAAAACTCCATTGATGCCGTAAATAAGGATGGCAGTCCACCCGCATTACTTAGAGCTGCGGCTTTAAATAATACCACCCTGGTATTAACTTTTACCGAGCCGCTCGACAGTTTGAAAGCTGCCTCATCAGCCAATTATACAATAAGCGATGGCATCAATAATCCATTATCGGCCGTGGCAATTGGCCCCTTATTTAACCAGGTGCAGTTAAAAATAAACGGTAGCCTGTTAACAAATAAGGTTTATACCGTTACCGTAAATAATGTTACCGATTGCGCAGGCAATAACATACAAGCCATGCGAACCGCTAAAGTAGGTTTGGCTTCAGTTGTTGACACGATGGATATTGTAATTAACGAAGTATTGTTTAACCCAAAACCAACCTCCGTGGACTACGTGGAGATTTATAACCGAAGCAATAAAATAATTGATTTAAAAGATGTTTATATTACCAACCGGGCTTCGGCTACAAATGCGCTGGGAACACTGAAACAACTTTCGCCGGATAATTTATTATTCTTTCCCGGCGATTATTACGTTATCAGCTCAAACGGAGAATTAGTTAAACAGGCTTACGTTGCAAAAAACCCCGACCATTTTATTAATATCAGTTCAATGCCTTCGTACCCGGATGATAAAGGAGTGGTTGTTATTTTAAAAAACCAGGGAACAATCGTTGATGAACTGAGCTACGACTCAAAATGGCATTTTAAATTGCTCGATAATAAGGAAGGAATTTCGCTTGAAAGAATTGATTATAATAAACCCACCCAAAACAGCGATAACTGGTTTTCGGCAGCTTCTACTGCGGGGTTTGGAACTCCTTCATACAAAAACTCACAGTTCAGGGCCGATATACAAGTACAGGGAGATATAAATGTGAACCCCAAAACTTTTTCGCCTGATAACGATGGAACGGATGATTATACCACTATAACTTACCAGATGACGGCGTTGGGTTATGTAGCCAACATCACCATTTTTGACGCAGGTGGAAGGCCGGTAAAAAGCCTTGCAAAAAATGCAACTTTAGCCTTAAGCGGCAGTTTTAGGTGGGATGGACTGGACGACAAATTAAATAAGTTGCCTATGGGCACTTACATAATCTACACCGATGTTTTTAACCTGGATGGAAAAAGAAAAACATTTAAAAACGTGGTGGTTTTAGCCCGGCGTTTTTAAATTATTGTTGTGCCCCACTTTTTTTTAACCCTTCACGCTATGCCCAATTACTAAATACGGTACAAGTAAGTGAACCGTCAAAGGCCTGTCAGGCTACAACCGGAGCCACATAGCCAATCCATAGTTGGTAATAAAAGAATAAAAAAAAGGCACCAAAAGGCACCTTCTTTTTTACTTTTTAATTTTTAATTTTTACTTAGCTCACCAAATCTTTATCCGCTCACTTTCCGGCTTAAACATTTTATTGTCTTCTGTAACATTAAAGGCTTTGTAAAAAGGAGTAAAGTTCATTAACGGCCCATTTACGCGGTGCATGGGCGGCGAATGCGGATCGGTATTAATGCGCTGGCGGGTTATTTCATCTTTTAATTTACTCCGCCACACATTGGCATACGACATAAAAAAGCGTTGGTCGGGTGTAAGGCCATTAATTTTTATTGTGTCCTTCCCTTGCTTTGTCAGCTTAAATGCATCGTAAGCAATGGTAATCCCGCCCAGGTCGGCCATGTTTTCGCCGGTTGTTAATGCCCCGTTTATATGCAGGCTATCCAGCATAGTAAACTGGTTGTATTGGTTAATTACCAGGTTTGATTTTTCTTTAAACTTATCGTTGTCACTTTTAGCCCACCAGTTTTGCAGGTTACCATCTTTATCGTATTGTGCACCCTGATCATCAAAACCATGGGTCATTTCGTGGCCTATTACCATTCCAATGCCACCGTAATTAATGGCGTCATCCGCATTTGCATCAAAAAACGGGAACTGTAAAATGCCTGCCGGAAAAACAATTTCGTTAAAGGTTGGATTGTAATAAGCATTAATGGTTGGCGGTGTCATACCCCATTCTGTTTTATCAACAGGCTGTCCAACTTTACTAACCTGGTAATTGTATTCGTTTTTAGAAGCCGAAACCAGGTTTTCGTAAAACTGGTCCTTTTTAATGGTCACCTTGCTGTAGTCTCTCCACTTATCGGTGTAACCAATTTTCTTTAAAAAAGTATTTAGCTTGGCTTTAGCGGTTAGCTTGGTGCTGTCGCTCATCCAATCCAGGTTGGCAATCCTGTTTTCAAAAGCGGTTTGCAGGTTGTTTACCAACTGCAGCATTCTTTCTTTAGCATCGGCAGTAAAATATTTTTTCACATAAAGTTGCCCCAGGTCATCACCCAATATTCCATCGGTTAACCTGTAAATACGTTCCCAACGGGGTTTTATTTTTTGCTGCCCGCTCAAAGCCTTGCCGGTATATTCAAAATTTGCATCTACAAAATCACTGCTAAGCACATTGGCCGATCCATCAAGCACATGCGCTTTTAAATAGAGCTTCCAGGTATCCAGCGGCACTGTATTTAATAACTGATTTACCTGGGCAAAATAGGCTGGCTGGCTCACATCCACCGAATCGGCCTTAACATTCAATGCAGGCAACAAGGTGGCCCAACCAAAAACCGGTTGCTGCTTTTGCAAATCAGCAACAGCCATTTTATTATAATTAAGCTGCGGATCCCGCAACTCTACATTGGTGCGATGTTTTGTAGCCAGTTGTGTTTCCAGGCCGTAAACTGCCTGAACATTTTTTGCCGCTGTAACTGAATCGCTTCCTGTTAACATAAACAATTTGGACAGGTACGTTTTATACGCATTTTGTACGGCAGTAGTGGCCGCATCGGTTTTAAAGTAATAATCCCTGTCGGGTAAACCCAGGCCGCCCTGGTAATAAATAGCAATATTTACCTTACTGTTTTTTTCGTCGGCGCCAATGTATTGTGTAAACAAAAGCGGGGTACCTTCTTTTTGTTGCTCAGCAATAAAGTCCATTACACCTTTTACATCTTTAATAGCCTCAATTTGCCCAAGCACAGGCTTAACCGGCTGGTAACCCAGTTTATTTATAGTTGCCGAGTCCATACCCGAAATATAAAAATCGCCTACTTGTTGCTCCACACTACCGGCAGCATGGCTGCCTTTGGCAACATCCTCTAAAATTTGCTTAATGTTTTGCTTGGTCCGGTCGTACAGTTCTTTTGCTGAACCTACACCTGATTCTGTTTCAGGAATTTGAATGGTATCCAACCATTTTCCATTTACAAACTGATAAAAATTATCGCCCGGCGCAACCGAGGAATCTACATTAGCAAGATCAATGTATGTTTTCTCTTCCTGCGTTTCTCTGCCGGATTTGCAGGATGGAACCGTTGCCACAAAGCCAATAATTGCAGCAATTGAAAAAAAGTATTTTTTCATATGTTTTTTAAAGTATTAAGAAGCAATGTAAATAAAGTTTGTAACAATTTGTATTGGGGCTTTCATCAAATCAATTTCTTCGGCAGGGGTTCGGGCTGTACGTTACAAATCCGCCACAAACCTGCACACAAAATCTTCAGCGGGTTTTCCACTTCCATCCCGCAGCCTTTAAGCATATTATCAATAATGAGCATTATTGCAGTTAAAAATGGATAAATAAAAAGGCTGTTTAAATCTCCGGGTCTAAAACAATTTCTTTTGCTTTCTACCTTCAACTTAAACAGCCCCTTTTTATTTCAACTTTAGATGTTAAACCAGGCTTATTTCAAAATTTACCAATTGTACAAATTCTTCCAGCCTTGTATCAATATCTTGTTTGGTAATTTCTGTTAAACGCTCCGTTCCAAATTTCTCCACACAAAAACTAGCCATTGCAGAACCCATAATAATGGCAGTTTTCATGTTTTCAAACGAAATGTCTTTGGTTTTAGCCAGGTGGCCAATAAATCCACCGGCAAAAGTATCACCTGCCCCGGTTGGGTCAAACACCTCTTCTAAAGGAAGGGCCGGTGCAAAAAATACCTGGTTTTCATGAAACAATAATGCCCCGTGCTCCCCTTTTTAATAATCAGGTATTTAGGACCGATAGCCATTATTTTTTTAGCAGCTTTTACCAGACTGTATTCGTTGCTCAATTGGCGGGCTTCACTGTCGTTTACCATTAACACATCCACCATACTAATTACATCCTTCAAATCATCCATAGCAATCTCCATCCAAAAGTTCATGGTATCCATTACAATTAACTTGGGGCGGATTTTCATTTGCTGAATAACGCTGCGCTGTACAGCCGGAACCAGGTTACCCAACATTAAAAATTCGCAATCCTGGTAGCTTTCAGGCACTACCGGCACAAAATTTTCCAGCACATTTAATTGCGTTTCCAAGGTATCACGGGTATTCATATCCATATGGTAGCGGCCGCTCCAAAAAAAAGTCTTTTCATCTTTTTTTATTTGAACACCTTCCAGATCAACACCACGGGCAGTTAAAGCATCCAGTTGTTCCTGTGGAAAATCGCCCCCTACAACAGAAATCTGCTTAATAGGCTTTGTAAAGTTTGAAGCGCTCCAGGCGATATAGGTTCCTGCGCCACCAATAATTTTATCTGATTTTCCAAACGGCGTTTCAATAGCATCAAAGGCCATTGAACCAACAACAATTAAAGACATAAAAAATGAAAATTTAAGTAAGATGTTAACCTGTCAACCTTATAAAAGTGTTACCAGTAACGGCCTTTAGGCCATTGGGGTGCGAAACTACAGGATTTTTTTTCAAAATTGTTTAAGAAGTTACACCATGAGAACACCATAATATCCTGTTCTTCCACTTTATCATACTTCCTTTATTTTTTATTATCCTGCATTTAACAATTTACACATAAGCTAACGTGTGTTAGTTCTTTCAATATCTTTGCAGCAACCCCATTTAACGAGATGTCAAAAATAAAAATAACCGATACCACCAGTAAAAAAGACCTGATTTATGAAGTAGCCGCAGGGCTTTTTAGAGAAAAGGGTTTCAGGGCTACAAGCATGCGGGAACTGGCAGCTAAGGTTGGCATTGAGGCGGCCAGCCTTTACAACCACATCCACGGAAAAAACGATTTACTAAACGGCATTTGTTTTAAAGTTGCCAACACTTTTACCCGCAAAATGGATGAAGTGGAAAGTGAAGATTGTACCATAATTGAAAAGGTTGAGAAATTAATACGTTTTCATGTACACGAAATGGTTACCCATTACCAGGATGTTTACGTTAGCGACCGTGAATGGCGCAATATGGAAGAACCCGAATTAACCAAATACCGCGAAATGCGCAGGATGTATAGAAAGCGTTTTGCATCCATTGTTGAAAAAGGTATTAGCCGGGGCGAAATAAAAAAAATTGACGCCAATACTGCAGTAATGATATTTCTAAATGCCATTGCTGCCGTAGACCAGTGGCACCGGATCATTCATAAAGTGGACAGTGATCAGTTAGAAAATAATATGGTTATTGTTTTAATTGAAGGGCTTAAAAGTTGAAAAGGAAAAGATTAAAAGCATAACCAGTGATCCATTTTTACAAGTTAAAAGTTAAGGAGGTTAAAAAAGAAACCTCCGATTGTGTTTCCATAGCCTTTGATATTCCCAACGAGTATAAAGAAAATTTCCTCTACAATCATGGCCAATACTTAACGCTTCGTACCACAATTGACGGCGAAGAGGTTAGAAGATCATATTCCGTTTGCAGCAGCCCTTTAGATGGCGAACTAAGGGTAGCGGTAAAGAAAGTGCATGATGGTGTGTTCAGCCGCTTTGCAAATGAGCAGCTAAAAAAAGGAGATACAATTGACGCGATGCCGCCCATTGGTAAGTTTTTTACCCAGCTGGACGAGGAACATAAAAAGAATTATGTAGCCTTTGCCGCCGGTAGCGGGATCACCCCAATTCTTTCCATCATTAAAACAACATTGCTTACTGAGCCTAACAGCCAGTTTACTTTGGTGTATGGAAACCGCAGCCGCCAGTCAATAATTTTTAAAGAAGAATTAGAAGCACTAAAAAATAAGTTTATAAACCGGTTAAGTATTATTCATGTGCTAAGCCGCGAAAAGATGGATGCCAAAATAAACTTTGGCAGAATTGACTCAGAAAAGTGTCAACTGATATTTGAGAAAGCAATTAACCCGCAAACCATTGACGAATTTTTTTTATGTGGTCCTGAGGAAATGATATTTGCCATAAAAGATTGCCTGGAAGGTTTAGGAATAGAAAAGAAACGGGTTCATTTTGAACTTTTCACCTCTCACGGATTGAAAAAGACAAAAGCTGCTCCTAAAAAAGAATATGAGTCGGGCGATGTAAAAAGCCGGATAACTATTAAACTGGATGGTTCATCGTTTGATTTTGATTTAGGATTTGAAGACGACAGCATATTGAACGCCGCATTAAAAATGGGGGCCGATTTACCTTTTGCCTGCAAAAGTGGGGTTTGTTGTACCTGCAGGGCAAAGCTGGTTGAAGGCGAAGTGGATATGGATGTTAACTACGGGCTTGAACCCGAGGAAGTGGAACAAGGCTTTATACTCACCTGCCAAAGCCATCCACGCACCGAAAAAGTAGTAGTTGATTTTGATATAAAGTAGCCAAATTTATTGGCTTCTTACAGCACGAATTGTACAAGTTTGCAGCGCAAGAATATCTTAGACTGGCTGTTTGCCTAAACAAGATGGTTTGTTTTATTTTTTGCCTTGATGCAAAAAGTAACAAAAAGATCAAGGCCTCTTAAAACAGCTAAAATTTTCATTGACTGGCTAAAAACAAACAAGTAACAACATTTGTGCTTTGCCAGGCAGTAGTGCAACTTACCCACTGCAATTATTAATCAACTTTAGTAACTTCTGTTTGTTTTCTTAACGTCAGTCATTGTAAATTTCTTAACGCTGTTTTTAAGAGGCCGTCTGCCGGGATTTTAAAAGTAGCTGGTATTGCGACACTTCTACAAAAACTGGGT
>JBBSJX010000080.1:0-12754 GCA_038256825.1 Chitinophagales bacterium | reverse complement strand
GAAGGAACAATAATCATTGCCTGTGTTTCTTTATTATCCGGGTTCAGTAATTGTAGTATGGGTAAAAGGAATGCGAGTGTTTTTCCGGAACCTGTAGCAGAAAGCAACACTAAGTCGTTTTGATTTTTTGCTGCCTCAATGGATGCCAGTTGCATGGGGTTGAGCTCGTCAATATTTAAATTGGAAAGTACCTGATCGGTAGAAAAATGATTGTGTTGCATAGCCGTAAAAGTACGAAAGTTTAAATGGCCTCAATTAGGTTATACTAAAAGCCGCCACAAGCTATGCCGATGAACGGATTGCGACGCAACGATGATGCTATAAAAAACCACTGCCGGTATTCATAATTAAAAAAATAATTTGAAATTTTACCTGTTGCAACCATATTAGTAAACAGTTGTTAAGTTATTAATGAAAATATTACTGACCGGTGCTACCGGCTATATTGCCCAACGATTGTTACCCGTTTTGCTTGAAAACGGGCACGAGGTTATTTGTTGTGTGCGGGATAATAAACGGTTTAATACTGAAAAATATACTGACTTTAAATTAAGTGTTGTTGAGGTGAATTTTTTAGAGGCAGAAAGTTTGCAAAATATTCCTGCAGATATTGAAGCGGCTTATTACCTCATCCATTCCATGTCCACCAGCGGGGATGATTTTGAGAAGCTTGAAAAAACCTCGGCTGAAAATTTTAAAAACCGCCTGCAGCAAACCAGCGCAAAACAGGTTATTTACCTTAGTGGAATAGTTAACGAAACAAATCTTTCTAAACACCTGCTATCGAGGAAAAACGTTGAAAAAATACTGGGTTCGGCAAGTTTTGCCTTAACAACATTACGTGCCGGAATTATTGTAGGCTCGGGCAGCGCCTCGTTTGAAATTATACGGGACCTGGTAGAAAAACTACCTATTATGATTGCGCCAAAATGGTTGCATACACGCTGCCAGCCTATAGCCATACGCAATGTAATTGCCTTTTTGTTTGGGGTACTGGTGAAACCCGAAACCTATAATAAAAGTTACGATATAGGTGGAAAAGAAATTCTTACTTACAAACAAATGCTTTTGCGTTTTGCAAAAGTGCGTGGGTTAAACCGTAAAATTATTGTGGTGCCGGTAATGACTCCCCGGCTGTCGTCGTACTGGTTGTACTTTGTTACTTCTACATCGTACACGCTTGCAAAAAACCTGGTAGATAGCATGAAGGTGGAAGTAATTTGTAAACCCAATAACCTGGACAAGCAGTTAGGAATTGAATTGATTGATTATGATGAAGCCATTGCCCTGGCATTTGGTAAAATTGAGCAAAACCAGGTGTTGAGTAGCTGGAAAGATGCCCTCACCAGCCATACGCTATACCATGGAATATCCAAACACATTGAGGTGCCGGTGAATGGCTGCTTTGTTGATCAAAAGAAAATTAAAGTGGATGATCCCCAGAAAGTAATGGAAAAAATATGGGCAATAGGTGGTAAAACGGGCTGGTATTATGGCAATGGCTTATGGGTGATACGTGGAGTGTTGGACAAACTCGTTGGCGGTGTTGGCCTACGGCGCGGCCGTAAGAGTATGACTGATTTATCGGGTGGCGACCCGCTTGATTTTTGGCGGGTATTACTGGCCGATAAAAAAGAAAAAAGATTATTACTGTATGCCGAAATGAAATTACCAGGCGAGGCCTGGCTTGAATTTAAAATAGATGAACATAATGTATTGCACCAAACAGCAACCTTCAGGCCATTGGGTTTACTGGGGCGGTTATACTGGTATGCGGTATTACCCTTTCACGGTTTTATTTTTAATGGAATGATTAAAAATATTGCGACCGCTGTACCCCGAACAAAACAAATGAGTCTGTGATTATTCTTCTTCGTAAAATTCTTCGAGCGATCTGAAATAACTATCGTTCCACCCTTCAACAATATCTTCGTATGCTTCGTCGGGAATGTTGGTATGCCTTAGCTCAACCGAGGTACCTTGCTTATGCGGATGCAACGTAATTGACACAATTGAATCTTCTTCCTGTTCACCAAAATACCATTGCTGCACAATCTTTCTGCCGTCTTCAAAAGCAATATTTTTACCGGTTATACTGTCTTCCCAAAGGCTGAATTCACTGCCCGGTTCGGTCGACATTTCTGCAACTTCGCCCGTCCAAAGCCTTATGGTTATGGGGTTGGTAAGTGCCAGGTACACTTCCTGGGGAGGTGCCGGTAGTATATAATATTTTTTGTAGTCTTTCATAAAAGATCCTTTAATTAAGCGCAAAACTATACACATTAGGCCAATCAGCGTTGTAATTAAAAGGGTTTACTTCCCCCATTTATTTTTATGGGCCAGGGTTTATAATTACTATGTAGCTGCCGTTGCGTCGCACTCTTGTGCTAAATAACTTTATTCAGCTTAGTATAAATTAAACCGTATAATAAGCTGTTGTAAATAACGTTTAAATATTTATTAATTTGTTGCATGCATTCTACTTATCAAAATAGTTGTTACATCTGTTACTCCGTAAGCGACCGGGCTTTTGCAACAGCGCTGGCACACAACCTCAGGAACGAAAATATTAATATTTATTTTGACGGACTCGACTTTAAACCTGGCGATGAATACCTGCCACAAAGCATCATCGGGCAGTCTTTAAATATGGTAGTTATATTATCGCCTTTTGCAGTGATTGATAAAAAGGTGTTGGCCCAGGTTACTATTGCCATTCAAAATAATAAACAGGTCATTCCGGTATTAGCGTCCAACTGTAATATTCCGGCCTCTCTTAAAAAAATAGCTTATTTAAACTTTACTGAAAATTATAACCAGGGATTTCAAAAGTTACTTTCTGCTTTAAAAAAGAATAAGCAAGTTAGGCGCAATGTTGCAGCAGGAACGCCTGCACCTGCAAAACCTAAAAACAATATTTTTAAATCTGTAATCGAAAGCATTAATCCCTTTAAGCGAAAAGCAAAATTGGATAATGTAATGATGAAAAAAGCTGAAAAACCACCACAGCAACAGCAGCAACAGCAACAACAGCAACAACAGCAACAACAACAACAGCAACAGCAACAACAACAACAACAACAACAACAGCAACAGCAACAAGATATTACCAGAGAAGAAAGAAAAAAAAGTTTACCTATAGAACAGGATACAATAGCCGGATTACCTGCTACCGCTGCTGTTGCTTCTCCTGCTCAAGGCAAGGTGTTATATGATATTCCGGATTCTATGATTGTAAATAAACAATGTAAATGCATTGTGCGCATTGGTGCCAACGAAGCCATAGTAAAAGATGATGATACCTTTAGCGAATCGGTTAAAATTGAAACGATTGCTATCAGTAAGGTAATGGATGTTGAACTGATAGATATCTCGGATCCGCCAAAATTTAAAATAAAATCTATTAGTTCCGATCAACCGGTGGATGATGGAAGTTACACGGAGTGGTTGTTTTATGTTACTCCTTTAGCCGATGGCACCTACCCCTTGATTTTAAAAATATCCATCATAAAAATAATTGATGGTACGGAGCGCAGGAAAGAGTTGGTTTTTGAAAAGCCGGTCCAAATTATGTCCGGGCCAAACGAGCATAGTGTTCAACCAGATAAAGCTATATTGGATGAAAATAAGAGTTCCGGCTTTAAAGATATTGATAACGAAAAAGTGTTAGAGACAGCGCCGCCGGTAGCGTTTATTTCCTATGCACATAAGGACAAAACTTATTTCGATATTTTCCTGGAATATTTCAAAAGTCAATCGGGTTGGACAATTTGGACTGACCGGAATATTGAAATAGGCTCTGATTGGCACCTGCGCATTCAGCAATCGATTAACGAAACCGATATCGCGGTTTTATTAATCAGTGCCGATTTTATCAGTTCCGCTTTTATAAAAGAAAATGAGTTGAAGAAATTTAGCGATCTAAAATCCGGTAAACCTCATTTTAATTTTCTGCCCATATTGTTGCGCGATGTTGATTTTACCCGGTGGGAAGAACTGGCTGCAATGCAACTGTTTGTTGCCTACGGCGATGAATATGGAGTACCGGAGAAAAAAGGACAGATGATACCATTTGCCAAGCTATGCCGATTTAGCAACGATGGTCAGCTTATACTCAATGATAACATGGATACTTATTTTAAAAACATGGTAAAAAAAGCTGAAAAAGATTGGGTGCGCACCAAACTTGCCTTAGCGGGATCGTAACGTTTGCCTGTAAAGATTTTGTAAATTAATTTTAAGCAAACCAAATATTTCATCATGAAATTGATTAAACATAACCACAAAGCGGTAAGCGAACCAATTGATGATTTAATAACCTACAGGGCTATACCAACCGCTGCGGTATCGATAAACCAATTAGACCCGTTTATATTTCTTAATCATCATGGCTGGCAGGAGTACAAACCTGGTAACCGTGGCCTGCCTTTTGGCCCTCATCCGCATCGTGGTTTCGAAACCGTAACATTTATATTGGAAGGCGAATTAATGCATAAGGATAGTAGTGGTGCCGGAAGTGTGATCAACGCTGGTGGGGTTCAGTGGATGACTGCGGGGAGTGGTGTAATACATTCCGAAATATCGTCGGACGAGTTTAAGAAAAACGGAGGACCACTCGAAATTTTACAATTATGGATAAACCTTCCTGCAAAGCATAAAATGGTAAAACCTGCTTATAAGGGCTTACAGGTTGAGGAAATTCCAACAAAAGAGTGGGATAATGGAAAAGTAAAAGCCCAAATAATCGCCGGTGATTTTGATGGAACCGAAGGACCCTTCAAGCCACTAACTGATATTAACCTTGCAAAAGTTGGATTTGAAGAAGGCGGAAAACATACATTTTTTGTAGAACCCGGTAAAACGGTTTTCTTATACGTAGTTAAGGGCGACCTGATGATTAATGGAGAACAAACAGGCATGCATCATTTAGTTGAATTTAATGCAGATGGAAAAACCATTGAAATGAAAGCGCTCACAAATTCAGTTATACTGTTTGGCCATGCAACCCCTTTTCATGAACCATTGGTAGCTGCCGGTCCTTTTGTTATGAATACACAGGAAGAAATTATGCAGGCTTACGACGACTATAACAAGGGGAAGTTTGGCAACCCCGAAAATTTTTAAGGGTATCAAATCTGTATTTAAAATAAAAAAGCTGCTGATGGTTTTTAATCATTCAGCAGCTTTTTTTATGGTACAATAACCAAAGGTTTTATCCTTGTGCTATTCTGGTATTATTGTTTACGCGTTGGCTGTTACCAGTCCATTTACGCTCCCTTTTAAAATTATTAATATTTGGCCTTCTCGAAGGAACGGTTTGTGTGATAGACCGTTGTTGGTTGTAATTGCTCATGCTCATTACAAACGGATGCTCTTCTATAACCGGTATAGAAAAAGTAATCAGTTTATTGATATCTCTTAAAAACTCAAGTTCTTCGGCATCGCAAAACGAATAAGCAATGCCACTCTTACCGGCACGGCCTGTTCTTCCAATACGGTGAACATAAGTTTCGGGAATGTTTGGCAATTCGTAATTTATAACATGGCTTAGCTCTTCCACATCAATACCACGTGCAGCAATATCGGTTGCAACCAAAACCCTGATGTGGCCATTTTTGAATAAAGATAAAGCACGCTGGCGGGCAGTTTGCGACTTGTTGCCATGTATGGCTTCTGCTTGAATGTCGGCCTTATTCAGGTCTTTAACTACTTTATCAGCGCCGTGTTTGGTACGTGTAAACACCAATGCGGTTTTGATGGAAGTATCTTTTAAAATATGAAGCAGTAAAGAACGCTTGTTATTTTTTTCAACAAAATAAATACCCTGGGTAATTTTTTCGGCGGTAGAAGAAACAGGCGTTACTTCAACTTTGCTTGGGTTGTTTAAAATGCTGCCGGCAAGGCTTGCAATTTCTGCTGGCATGGTAGCCGAAAAGAATAAGGTCTGGCGTTTTGCCGGAAGTTTTGCGATCAACTTTTTTACATCGTGGATAAAGCCCATGTCTAACATACGATCGGCCTCGTCTAACACAAACATTTTTATGTGTGCCAGGCTGATGTAACCCTGGTCAATTAAATCGAGTAAGCGGCCTGGGGTAGCAATTAAAATATCAACCCCATTGCGTAAAGCATTGGTTTGATGTAGTTGTGAAACGCCACCAAATATTACTAAATGGCTTAAGCCTACGTGCTTACCATAAGCAGCAAAACTTTCATCTATCTGTATAGCCAGTTCCCTTGTTGGGGTTAAGATGAGCGCTTTTATTTTTTTAGGACCACGCTCCATTGATTTTTCCGCGTGCAGAATTTGCAGGATGGGTATAGCAAAAGCTGCCGTTTTACCGGTGCCGGTTTGCGCACATCCTAAAAGATCGGTGCGGTTTAAAACGATGGGAATAGATTGTTCCTGAATAGGTGTTGGTGTGGTATAGCCTTCTGTTTTGAGCGCCTTTAAAATGGGCTCAATTAAATTTAAGTTTTCGAACGACAATGTTATAATTGTTTAAATAAAATAAAATAACGATCAAGCAAATAATATGAAGTGATCGATTTATATATGCTCATCATATGACCTGATGAAGCTTTTAAGGAGAAGGAAGATTATCGGGTCTGCTAAGAGAGAGTATATGAATGCGGCGAAGGTAGGGTTTTAAAGTTTAAACTTTGGGTAATAGTTACATACAGCATGTTAAAGGTGCGCAATGGTATAGCAGTACAACTGTGTTTAAGTGAAATATTAATTAGATAAAGCATGTTAAAGCTGCATAATGATACAATAGTATAAGTGAGTGACACAACAATGCTAAATTGATATTAAAATGCCTGTAACCAAAAAAAATTTAAAAAGAAAACTACCAGTTATGCCTGTAGCGGAGCGCTTTTTTTGAACCTGACTTTTAAATATCCCATTACTTTATTTGCCGAAATGCCGTGAAATATTATTGATAAAAGAATGATAAATGAAACGAGTGACCACAACTCTTTTTCGTAGGTAAAAAAGTATTGCTTTAAACCAAAAGCCAGGTAAAAAAAGGAACCGATACCACGAATACCAAAAAAACTGATGGCGAGTTTTTCTTTTATATGCAGTTTGATACCTATGAGGCCTATAAGCCCGCTTAGTGGCCTCACCACAAACAGGAACAGAAAGGCTACACCTACCATAGGCCAGGTTAAATAATTGAGCACCCCCGAAACAAGGCTGCCTCCAAAAAGTAATAATACAATACCTACTAAAATGCGCTCTACCTGGTCGGTAAAGTTGTGCAGGTGTTTGTGTAAACTGTGGTTTATTTCGAAATTGCGTAAGGTGATGGCCGTTACAAAAACCGCTATAAACCCGTACCCATGAATGATTTCAGTAAGACCATACACCATTAAGGTGGTTGCTATACCTACAAAACCATCGGTAATAACCACGAAGTTTTTTTTATCGGGAAGGTAAAAAACCAGGTAGGCCAGTATGCGTCCTAATATAAAACCGGCGGCAACACCGGCAATAATTTTATACGCAAAATCGTATGCAAGCCACTTACTTATATCGAAGCTTTTGTTAACGGTCATCATAGCTAAAGCAATTGCAAGCCAGGTAAAGGGAAATGCTACACCATCGTTCATACCAGCTTCGGCAGTAAGCGAAAAACGTACATCATCATGTTCGCCTTCCATGGGAGGTTCCACCTGCACATCGGAAGCTAATACCGGATCGGTTGGCGCTAAAACAGCTCCCAATAAAAGTGCAGAGCCTAAGCTAAAACCAATTAAAAAATATCCCAGTAGCATGGTTGCTCCAATACACAATAACATAGTAATAGAAACCAGCCTGAAAGGTACCCGCCAGGTTTTAAACGAAAATGGCTGATCAATTTTTAAACCCGTACCCATAATAGAAATAATGACCACCAACTCAGTAAGATGAACCGTAAACTCATTGTATTTAACCGGGTTGGCCTCGGGCAAATAATCACCCAAAACAGCATATAGTAAGCCACCTAAGCAAACATAAATGATGGCATACGAAACTTTGATTTTATTGGAAAGTGAAGGCATCCAGGCCATGCCTAAAGCTGCAATGCCTATGATGGTTAAGCTAATGACGTAAGGGTCCATAATTTTATAATGGGAAAAAATACTAAAAAAGCGTGCCTTTTTGCTTTTTGATTATTAAAATAGATATTAATAAAGGGTTTACATGGTTTTGCACAAATGAAAAACGCCCCTGGAAAGAGGCGCTTTTTAAAATTAATCAAAACCTTAAAATATTATTCTGCTTCCGCAACTACTTCTTTTACTTCAGGTATCATTCGTTTCATCATTCCTTCAATTCCTGCCTTTAAAGTTATCATACTGGATGGGCATCCGCTGCAGCTACCTTGTAACATCAGGTTTACTATACCATCGTTGTAACTTTTAAATTGTATTGCACCACCATCCATTTCAACAGCAGGTTTTACATAATTTTCCAGTAACTCTTTAATTCGCTTAACCACATCATCATCATCGGCACTTATAACATTTCCACCATCTGCCTTGGTAACAACAATTTCTTCTTCATTCAACACCGTTCCACCATTTTCAAGATAATCTTTCAAAAATTGTTTAATGGTTGGAATAATGTCCTGCCAATCTTCGGTATCTGTAGTTTTTGTAAGGGTAATAAAATTACTGGCTATAAAAACACTACGTACAAAAGGAAAGCTGAAAAGCTCCTTAGCTAACGGCGACGGACCGGCACTACTTTCATCAGGAAAGTCGATGCTCTTACCAGGATACAACAATTTGTTAGCAACAAATTTCATTGTTTCCGGGTTAGGAGTCATTTCGGTATATATGCTAATAACTGGATTTCCTGTTTTAATCATAATAATGAATTTTTAAATTCTCACAGCAAATCTAACAAACAAGGCGCACATGTGGTAACTATAGGCCCTGCCAGAGCTGATCATTTGGCTTTTTTTTCGCAAATCGGAAAAGGTTTACAAAAAAACCGACCCTGATTTTTAAGCAAGATTGCTTACCAGAGGTTTTATAAAATGATAATAACTGGGTATTAAATAGAAGAATATAATATAAAAAAAGCCGGCAAACCTGCCGACTTTTTTTTAGCCACTTATAATTGTTACATTATAACCCGATACAACACCTGCAGTCAGGTAAAACATGTTTTACCTCTTTCGGTCAAATCAGGGCGGTTAGCAACGGCTATTAAGTTTTGTGGTAAAACATACGAACCGGTTAGTGAAGCATTAAATTTTCCCGCAAAGTATTTACTTATAATTGAAGCTTTTATTAACCTCATTGTTAACTAATGCACCTATTTGTGCAAATAAGGTGTTCCTGGCTAATAAAGCTGCTGCTACGATTAAACCATTTGCTAATGTTTCACTTAACAAAAGTGTTTTTGATTTATAATTTTCTTACCAATTACCGAAAATGATGCCAATCCATGTCCCGGCTTGGGAACGCAATTATGCATCAACTATAAATTATTGATAGTTAAATTTTTAAACGTTTTTTATCAAATTAATTTTTTAAGATTTTTTAAATAATACCTGAAAAACCATTAATCCAACTATTTTTATACGCACGTTTATTTGCAATAATATCCTGGTGTATTAAAGTTTTTATATAGGGTATCATCTTTTGAATTGCTATTGTTCAGTTGTTGCGTCGCACACTTGTACACCAGTAATTTTATTCTCCATTTTTATTATGTGGTTGAGTTTCTTTTTTCTAAAACATACTTTATACTCGTGCTTCTAAATAATGAAACCCTTTGTGGTATGGCATTGTAGCCTTATTTTCTTTGTTTCAATTAAATGAAAGGCGGTAGTTTGCTTTGATAAATGGTACCCTCCCTGGCAATCATCATATCTAACTTTGTCATTTATAAAATGACTTCATGAGGTTGATAACCCTATTATTTTTTCTCGCAATTCATACAATTACTTTCTCCCAGGCCGAGAGGAAGCAAACGAAAGCTTTTAGGGCTACGGGCACTATAAAAATTGACGGAATTATTGATGAAGCAGATTGGAACCAGGTGCAACCCATTACCAATTTAATTGAACACAGGCCCAACCCAGGGGCCGTGGAAGATAGTACCAACCGCACCCTGCTTTATATATTATACGATAACAGCAATGTATATGTAGCAGGGTATTGTTACGAAAAAAATAGTAGCCATATTTCAAAGGAGTTAATAGGAAGAGATAAGATTGGCGTTAACGATTTTGTGGGCGTAGTACTGGATACTTATAACGATAAAATAAACGCTGTGGGTTTTTACGTTACCCCTTATGGCGAGCAGGCCGATATGAAATACTCTGTAGACAATGAAGATATGTCGTGGAGCGCGGTTTGGGAGAGCAATGCCAAAATTCACGACAACGGTTGGTCATTCGAAATGAGGATACCTTATTCGGCATTACGTTTTGTAAGTAACGAAAATCAAACCTGGGGTTTAAATTTTGTTAGGCGCCGAAATAAAACAAGCCAGCAATATACCTGGAATGCTATAGACCCTAAAGTGCGCGGGTTTATTAACCAGGAGGGCCAATGGACTGGGATTGGAAAAATTAATGCCCCGGTGCGGTTATCATTTTCACCCTATTTTTCTTCGTATGTTAACCATTATAAACCTGATAATAAACCATGGAGCGCTTCCGTAAACGGTGGCATGGATGTTAAATATGGCCTCAGCGAAAGCTTTACATTAGACATGACACTTATACCCGACTTTGGCCAGGTACGAAGTGATAACCAGGTTTTAAACCTTTCGCCTTTCGAAGTAAAATATAATGAGAACCGCTCTTTTTTTACTGAAGGAACCGAGTTGTTTAGTAAAGGTGATTTATTTTACTCTCGTCGTATTGGAGGCACTCCCTTAAACTATGGCAGCGTAAATGGACAGTTAAATCCGGGAGAAAAAATTGTAAAAAATCCGCAGGAAGCAAGGCTTATTAATGCAACAAAAATTTCGGGCAGAACCAAGGGTGGTTTAGGCATTGGATTTTTTAATGCCATAACCAAAACCATGTATGCCGGGGTAGAAAATACCTATGGAGAAATCCGCAAAGTTGAAACCAACCCGCTTACTAATTATAATATCATTGTACTGGACCAAACATTAAAAAACAATTCCTCGGTTTCGTTTATTAATACCAATGTTTTACGCAGTGGCATGGATTACGATGCTAATGTAAGTGCCGGTTTATTCAACATCAACAACAAAAAAAATACATTTAACTGGAATGGTAAATTTGCTGTAAGCCAGGTAAGTGATCCATTTGCAAAAAATAAAACCGGTTATTCGCACAACATTGGTTTTGGCAAAACCGGCGGTCGTTGGAACTTTCAGTTAGGCCAGGAAATAGCTGATAAAAATTATGACATTAACGATATGGGTATATTGTTTACCCGTAATTATGTTGAGCATTATTTATGGTCGGGTTACAGGTGGGTAAAACCTAAAGATTGGTATAACCGGGTCCAGGTAAATGTAAATGCATTTTACAGTAACCTATACCAGCCTTTCGAAAATCAGAAAATCCATTCAAAATTTCAAAATTTCAGGGCTAACATAAATGCTAATGCCCAGTTTAAAAACCTTTGGTGGATGGGCGCTTTTGCAGGCTATGTACCTTCCGGAAATGATTTTTATGAACCCAGGGAAACCGGTTATTCATTTAAAACATCGGAGCGTGCAAACATAGGAACGTGGTTAGAAACCAATGAGGCAAAAAAATATTGCTTCTCTCTAAATTATTATTTGGGCATCCGAAAATTATTTAATAGCCAGGCCCATGAATTAAGTATTATGAACAGGTATCGCTTTAACGATAAGTTTTCCCTTAGCCAAAACACCAATTTAAACCTGCTAAATAATGATGCTGGATTTGCCCGAAAATTTTATGAACCCGATGGTATCAACCCCAACGCATTAAAGGACATTATATTTTCGCGGCGCAATCAAAAAACCATCGAAAACATATTGGAAGCAAAATATAATTTTAATACAAGGTCGGGCATAACCTTTAGGGCAAGGCATTATTGGAGCAAGGTGCAGCAACACCAGTTGTACGACCTGAATAACAACGGAACCCTTTCGCCCACCAAACACAATCTCCTGGATTTACAACACCAGAACTTTAATATTTTTAATATCGATGCAGTTTATACATGGCAGTTTGCCCCCGGTAGTTTTATAAATATTGTTTGGAAAGACCAGGGATTATTATTTAATAAAAACGTGGACTATAAATATTTTCAAAATTTTAAAAACACCATAAGCGAGCCCCTTAACAACAATCTTTCTTTAAAAGTTATTTACTTTCTTGAATACCTTGATTTAAAAAAATGGTCAAAAAAGAAAGTTGATTTATAGTATGGATAGTCGATCCTAATCGTTGGTTAATATTTTGTGAGCCGGCTGCATAACCTAACCCGGCCCCGGTTGTGTCACTCACTTGTACCCTATCTTTCCAAATCAACAGGCGTTATCCTCAGTTAGTTTAAGTGTTCCAACGGATCACTTAAACTTTACATGATAGCAGGACTGTGTCCGGCAGTAGAAAGATGAAGAAGATTTAATGTAATAATGCTGCTGCATACTACGATTGCCGGTCACAGACCACAGTTAGTTTAAGTGTTCCAACGGATCACTTAAATTTTACATGATAGCAGGACTGTGTCCGGCAGTAGAAAGATGAAGAAGATTTAGTATTATGATGCCACTGCATACCACGATTGCTGG
>JBBSJX010000079.1:0-12773 GCA_038256825.1 Chitinophagales bacterium | reverse complement strand
GCGGCCAGTGGATTTGCAGCCTGAATTTTGTTAACAATCAATGCCAGGTAAGGTGCTAAACCAGTCGCATTTTCGGAAACCATATTATTTAAGGTTGGCAAAAATAAGGAGGCATTGCTCGTACTAATAATGGATGCAGTTGCACTTAATGCCTGAACCTGAATGTGCCGGTCGGTACTTTGCAGTAGAGAAATAATATCCCCGGGTTGTAATGCATTTAAACCCTCTAAAGTCCACATTGAATGGATTATGGTTAATGGTTTATTGGCAGGCTGCAGGTTTTGTTGAAGCATAGGAACTACCTGCATATATTTTCCATCAACCAACATTTGCTGTGCTTTGTCGCGTACCCAACCGTTTGGATGTTGTAATAAAGCCACAAGCGAATCAGGTGCGGCAGGCATTATTTGCATTTCTGCCTTCTTTCCTGTAGGAACAATTTTGTAAATACGACCATAATTAAGCGGTACTTCCAAATTTCTGCTAACGATTTCCTTTTTAAGATAATCAGTTAAATAGGTTTTATGCTGAATGATACCACGATACATATCCACCACATAGAGTGCGCCATCCGGGCCATTGTATAAAGTAACCGGGCGAAATCTTTCATCGAGCGAGGATAAAAATTCCTTTCCGGCATACGCCTGTTTGCCATCAATTTTATAGCCATTCTCGGTTAAAATATTTCTTTTAATAAGATTTGCCGATGGTTCGCCAACAAACAGGTTATGCTGGTATTCTTCACCAAAAAGATCTCCACGATAAACTACCGGCCCCGAGGCCGCAGTAAAATTGGCGAGTCTCAAACTATCGTCTAAAACGCCGGGCTGGTAACCACGGTTTACCCCGGTAGTGGGGCGGGCAGGGTACACTTTATTATTGGGAACTACTTTTTCTCTATAGCCTGAAACATTTTTTTGGTTGGGATTGGCAGCGCCTAAAGCCGGGGGAAAATAATCGCCTATAGCGTTTTGTGAGTTATTGTTGTAGAACAACCTTCCAAAATTGTCCTGCGAAATACCCCATTGACCACGTGAATGGGTTCGGTCAGTTAACCATTTATCGCCCACTTTTCGATAGCGGGTGGATGAGTTAGCGCTGTATATCCAGTTGTCGAGACCGCGGTATAAACCGTTTGCCTGGTGTTCAACATTACCACCAGCAGCGTAAGTACTGTCGATTAATATTTTTTTACCGGCAACATCATTATTGTTTTCAACAAAATAAAGATTGGGTGGTTCTGCTACCAGCAAACCATTTTCAATTAAGCAAATAGCACGGGGTAAAATCAAACCATCCATAAAAATTTTACGGTTATCTATTTCTCCGTCGCCGTTTTTGTCTTCCAAAATGGTTATGCGGCTATTGGGTTTGTCTTCACCGGTACCTATAGTGTCGGGCATGTAGCTTTCCATTTCAATGGTCCACATGCGGCCTTTGTCGTCAAAATTTATTACTACCGGGGCAATAACTAATGGTTCGGCAGCAACTAGTTTTATGGTAAAACCCTCTTCCAACTGCATTTTTTTCATGGATTCTTCGGGGCTTAACACGGGAGATGTTGGAAAAGCCGCCCTAATGGCTAACGAATCACTTTCGTGTTGGTCAGCACCTCCTGTTTCGCCCAGTTTACAACCGGAGGTGATTAAAAGAATAGCAATAAGAAAATGGATTAGCGAGGTAAATTTCTGCGATTTAAATTGGTTCATTTTGTGGACTGTTGTTATGGGAAGGAATACTAAATCTGTTTGTTAGTAATAATTACAGAACATTATACAATATAATAACGCAGATAAATATAAAGTTGTTTTTACAATGGAAAACTAAATTTAAACTTTTAACGTTTGGCAGAAAGATATTTGCTATAAATCCAAAAATTAAAAAGCGGTTTTATTGTTTATACTACCTTATAGCAAAAGAGTGGAAGTAGGGTTTTAAAACACTGTGTAAAACTAATATAAGCCGCTATAATTACAAAAAGTACAAGAGTGCGACGCAACAAAAGTTGCCTTGCTGAACTGAATGCCAGGCCCCTATTTCTTTTTCTGAAAATATTCCCTCATTTTAGAGGATGGAACTTTGTGGAAATTATTTTTATTAATAGATCTGTAACTGCTCATTACTCTAAAGCAAAAATTACAATGCAAACATTCAGGGCTGAAAAATTATGGATTTTAGTTACTATGTTAATAGGTTATTCAACCTTATTTGCCCAACAAAAAGTTTCGGTTTTGCAGGTGCCTGGGGTAAATGAATATTGTACAATAAATGAGCAAGGTGTTTCGGTTTTGCCCAGTGGAAGGTATGTAACACCGGCGGGAACCTTTATTAGAATTACCCACGATCCATTTGGCATGGCTATTTCGCCAAACGGAGCAAAAGCGGTTACGTTACACAATGGCGTTTTTACCATTATCGATTTAAAATCGTTGAACAAAATCCGGGTTCCATCATACGATAAAAAAATTGCTTCACCGTTAAGCCATGGGTCGTTTTTGGGTGTTGCTTTTGCGCCCGATTCAAAAACGGTTTACCTGAGTGGCGGCGATAATGGAGCAGTATTGGTATACGATATTGAGCAGATGAAACTGTTGGATTCGATATCGCTGAATGGAAGGGTGGAAGGGATTGATTATGAGGATAGTTTTACCTCGGATTTATTATTGAACGAGGGAATGAACGAGTTGCTGGTGCTGGATAGGGGTAACTTTAGAATGGTCCGCTACAACCTGGGAGCAAAAAAAATATCGGCTTCCATAGCTTCGGGAAGGCAACCATTTGGCCTGGCTATGAGCGCCGATAAAAAAATGGCTTTTGTTGCCAATGTAGGCATGTATTCTTATCCGCTGGTAAAAGGGATTACAAAGGAGAATTATGATTCAATGCTTATACAGCATCATCCATATGGAGATAATACAAAGGAATCAATTAATGGAACCGTAATTGATGGAAAACAAATACCCGGAGTGGGCAGTCCTTCTTCTCCGGAAGCCATGAGCGTTTTTACAATCGATCTAAACCGTAATAAGGTGATTGATAAATTTAAAACGGGTTTCCAGGTGGGGGAGATGATTGAGGATGCTGAAGTGGTTGGTGGTGCCAGCCCCAATTCAATTGCCGTAGGAAAAAGGTATGCCTACATTACCAACGCTACCAACGATAATATTTCGATTATCGATTATAAAAATCACCGGATTGTTGGGCATATTCAAATTAAAGTAGATAAACGAATTGATAAATTCAGGGGTTTGTTACCTTTTGGAATATGCCTGAGTAAAAATGAGCAAACATTGTATGTGTCCCTGCTCGGCTTTAATGCTGTTGCAGTAATTGATGTTGAAAAGCGTTTGACAAAAGGACTTATTCCAACCGGCTGGGGGCCAACTAGGGTTCAGTTATCAAACGATGAAAAAGATTTGTATGTAATTACCTGCAGGGGATTGGGCGCAGGACCCAATGGTGGAGATGGATTTGTGTCGCCTCCACAAGGAACCTATATTGGAGATATACAACTGGGAAGTTTTCAAAAAATTCCCATGCCTAATTCATTGCAGTTAGCAGCTTATACCAAACAAACCATCAATAATACTTTTGCAAAAACAGTTATTGAAGATGATGTAAAAAATCCTTTGCCGGTTTTTCCCGGTCAGCGTAAAAGCCCCATTAAACATATTGTTTACATAACAAAAGAAAACAGAACCTATGATGAAGTGATGGGCCAATTAAAAACAGGTAAAGGCGATAGTACACTTGCAAGGTTTGGTGTAAACAGCGAATATACCTGGCCCGATAGCATCCGGGGAAAAATGGAGCATATAAAAATTTCGCCCAATCACCATAAGGTAGCAAAGCAGTTTGCATTCAGCGATAATTTTTATTGCGATAGTGATGCTTCTATTCATGGGCATCACTGGATGGTGGGAGTTATTCCAAACGAATGGGTAGAAACCAATTCGAGTGTGGATAAAACGGCAAAGATATTTTCCAAAGCACCGGGCCGCAGGTTTCCGGGTTCTACGGGAAGTATGGACCCTGAAGATTACGCTGAAATTGGAGGGCTTTGGGAGGCTCTGGAAAGAAAACATATTTCGTTTTACAATTTTGGTGAAGCAAACGAAACAGCCCATGTAAGGGAGGAGTGGTATGATACTGCAACAGGGGCTTCACATGGTGTAATGGTGCCCATGCAAAAAGCATTGTTCCATAATACCAGTCATAGTTATGCAGGGTATAATACCAACATTCCCGACCAGTTTAGAATGAACCAGTTTGAGGAAGAATTCACACAAAAATGGATAACGGGTAAGGAGCAGATGCCGGGGTTGGTTGCAGTGCAAATCCCTAACGATCATACCGCCTCTCCGCGGCCAGAAGATGGGTATCCCTACCGCCATTCCTTTGTTGCAGATAATGATCTGGCGGTAGGAAGAATGCTGCATTTTTTATCGCGGACGAAATACTGGAAAAATATGCTGGTTATAGTTACGGAGGATGATCCGCAGGGTGGGGTAGACCATATAGATGCCCACCGAAGCATTTTAATAATGGCTGGCCCTTATGTTAAAAGAGGATATGTAAGCCATAAACATGCAAATTTTGGTGCGATCCTTAAAACCATTTACAACGTATTGGGTGTGCCATATGTAAATCAATACGACGTTACTGCAACACTGCTTCAGGATTTTTTTACATCCAAACCTGATTACACGCCCTACACCCTTGAATTAAATGACGAGCGAATTTTTGATACCAATAAAGCCATGAAAAAATACAACAGGCCACTAGATTGGAGGAAAATTATGAAGGGGCCGGAAATGGATGATGTGGATGATATGCGAAGAGATCATTATTTGCAGAAGGAAAGCAAATAGCAATTAGATTTTTTAGATTTGCGGATCAGTTTATTTAAGTACAAATAGTAAAATGCTGTTGCATGCAACATACAGAATTGGAAAATTTAGAGATGGTGTCGTTATTTGATTTACAACCTGAGCCGGTAATGCTTTTAGTTCCGGTTTTTGAGGGTAAAGAGAGTATTAAAGAGATTGTTGTTGATTTTAAAGTTTCGTACTGCAATGGAGCATACTGCAGGTTGTTGAATAAAACAAGGGATGAAATTATTGGCTCCAGCTTGTTAAATGCAGGGTTTTATACATCGAATGATCCCATTAAAGTTTATGAACAGATTAAAAGGGTTTATGCTACTGGTCTTCCGCATGAGCTTAATTATCGAAATAGCAATTTATTTTATCATATTATATGCTCCAGGCACAATAACAATGTATTAATTATTGGCAGAGATGTAACCCATCGTTATCAACTTGATCTGGAAAATAAAAAACATGCGGAGCGTTACCAAAGTATCATCAATAGCTCTCCCGATGGAATTTTATTGTTGGAAAGTATCAGGAATAAAGACAACGAAATTGAGGATTTTTATATTTCGCATTGTAACGCTATTGGTTTAAGGTTAGCCCGATTTCCTACGGATGCAGCAGGTAAAACGTTGCTGCAAACGTTGCCCCATTTAACAGGAGCAGCACAATACAATCTTCACAAACAGGTGGTGAAAACCGGGGAGCCGGTACAGTTTGATACCTCATTTAGAAACGAAAAAGGGGAAGAATATGGTTGGTTTATGGTATCGCTTCAAAAGATGGGCGACGGCGTTTTGTCTCGTTTCGTTGATTTAACAAACAAAAAAAAGAATGAAGAAAATGCTGTTTACCAGGCTAATCTTGTAAACAGTATTCTGGATGCTTCCTTTAGTAGTGTTTTTGCGCTAAAAGCCGTAAGAGATGAAAACGATAAAATAATTGATTTTACTTTTCTCATCGTAAATGAAAGATTTGCTGGCATAATTGGTAAAGACAAGGAATATTTGAAGGGAAAAAGTTATCTATCCACTTTAAAAGGTGCCATTGAAAATGGCCTGTTCCACTTAAAAGTGAAAGTTATTGAAACTGGAATACCATACAGAGACGAAATTTATTATAAAGGCAACGGTGTTGATGGTTGGTTTAATATTTCACTTACTCGTTTGGGCAAGGATGGTATTGTGCAATCGTTTACAAATATTACTGAAAGCAAGAAGGATAAAGAACGGTTACGAACCATCATCAATACATCTCATGCGGGTATGTTTACTTTAAATCCCATTTGGGATGAATCCGGAGAATTAATTGATTTTAAAATAGGCATTTTAAACCAGGCCGTTGCTGATTTTTTTAATAAGAAGGCTGAAGATATAATAGGAGTAAGTGCAAGCGTACAATTCCCTAAATACAAACAAAATGGGTTGTTTGAATTATATAAAAACACCTTTTTAAAAAACACCCCGCACGAAATTGAATTTTTTACCAATGAAAATGGTGAAGATTCTTATTTTGAAGTACGAACCACCCGGATGAATGATGAATTGCTTGTAACCTTTACTAATTATACCCAACTTAAAAAGTTACAGATACAGCTTCAAAAATCTATAAGAGAATTAGAAAGATCAAACAAAAGCCTGGAGGAATTTACCTCCGCAGCTTCGCACGATTTAAAAGAACCTATCCGCAAGATTAACTTCTTTGTAAACATGCTAAAATCAAAGTTTGATAAAACAGAAGATACTGACCCCTTTAATACTTTTGAAAAATTAGAGACAGCTACCAGGCGCATGATTCGGTTGGTAGATGATTTGCTTGAATATTCTCACTTGTCGTACGTAGAGCCGGAGTTGGAAACGGTTGATTTAAATCAAATCCTCATTAGGGTGCAGGAAGACCTGGAATTAGTGATCCAGGAAAAGAAAGCAATTTTCGAAACCTGTAAATTACCTGTTATCAAAGGTCATAATCAACAGTTGTTGCAACTATTTCAAAACCTTATAAGTAATAGCCTTAAATACACTGCTCCCGATACCCCACCAATTATAACTATTAAAACCGGTCAGGTTAATGGCAGCGACATTGGAAACGAAGCCGCGGTAAACCAAACTTATCACCTTGTACAAATATCAGATAACGGAATTGGGTTCGATCAGAAATATGCGGAACGAATTTTTAATATTTTTGAACGTTTGCATGGTAAACACCAGTATAAAGGTTCAGGCGTGGGCCTTTCTATTGCCCGTAAAGTGGTTGAAAATCACCATGGATTTATTACTGCTTTTAGTACTCCTGGTGAGGGTGCTACATTTAAAATTTATCTCCCTTTTTAATGCGGTGTATAAAAAAATAATCTTCATTTAAAATTTTTATTTTATGGGGTTGCCAGCTTTTATTTTTCAATTTAACATCGTTGTGTCACTCACGTGTACTTTTAATTAATAATGATACTGTTTAAACAATACATAAAAACGCTCTAATAAATATTATCTTAATTGTAAACGGAACATTTGTTTTAAGGGCATTTATTATTAATCATCGCAAACCACAATCATCAGTGCTTTATCAAGTGGAAACAATAAGAGATGTTGCTTCAGAAATAAAATTATAAAACTGGTGTTATATGCACCTGGCATGCTAACTGCAATTATAAAAACACTTACTTTTTTTATCCCATTCTTTTTTTAATATCTTTAAAGCAACCCAAAATGCTCCTAATATGAAAAAGCTATTAATTCCTACCGACTTTTCTTCTACTGCCGATAACGCTATAAAAGCAGCGATCCAACTAGCCAAAGCCGGTAGTATGGAAATTTTTTTAATGCATTCATTCGAAACCATGGGCTCTGTTTATACAGATTATATGGGTGCTAATAAAGAGTACAACCGCGAGTTATTAAATGAAGACCGTGATAAATTAAATGATATAAAACTTCAACTTGAGCAGGAAAATGATGTTTCCATAACCAGTGTTATGTATGCCGGTACTTTTAACGAAGCAATTAACGAGGCAGTTAAGGAAAATAATATTGACATAATTGTGATGGGTACACACGGTGCCTCAGGTATAAAAGAAAAACTTTGGGGTAGCAACACCAGTTCGGTAATTGGAAATTGTACCGTGCCCGTACTGGTTATTCCTAACGATTATAAATGGTCAACGCCTAAAAATATATTGTTTGCCACCAATCATTTTGAGGAAGATCCTGCAATATTGAACCCTGTATTTTCATTTTCACAAATGTTAAATGCTACACTGCAATTAGCTGTTTTTTCCGATGAGGATGACGCTGATGGCGCTGAAGTGATGGAGCATTCACGGGGTATTCATTCCTACGAACAAAACTTAAAAAGGAAATATAATAGCGAAGGTTTGCAGGCCCATCATCTTTCGGGCGATGATTTTATGGAAACCCTACAGGAATGTATAGACAAAAATGATTTTCAGGTAGTTGTTATGGTTACACACCAACGCAGCTTTTTCGACCGCATTTTTCATCCTAGCTTGTCTAAAAAAATGTCGTACCATACCAACATTCCATTATTGGTATTGCCGGCAAAAGATTAGTAAAATGCCGTAATGTTTTAAAAATTAAGTTTACTTTTTTTCTTATTGGAGCAGGCATTTAATCACTGTATCCTATACTTTTTCTTCCACCAATATTGGGTAAAAAACCCGTTAGCAATCCTATTAAAGGTAGAAACGCGCAAATCTGGAAAACATAATTGATGCTGGTATGGTCGGCCAGCATACCCAGCAAAGCCGAGCCAATACCGCCCATCCCAAAGGCGAAACCAAAAAATAATCCTGAAACGGTACCCACTTTACCTGGTAATAGTTCCTGGGCATAAACGAGTATTGCGGAAAACGCACTCGCTATAATTACACCGATAAAAACAGAAAGGACACTGGTCCAGAAAAGGTTGGCATAGGGCAGCATCAGCGTAAACGGAGCGGCTCCTAAAATAGAAAACCAGATAACGTATTTTCTTCCAAAACGATCTCCTAAAGGCCCGCCCAGCAAGGTACCTGCAGCCACTGAAAACAAGAAAATAAACAGGTGTAACTGTGAACTTTGAACCGAAAGGTTGAATTTGTTTATCAGGTAAAAGGTATAGTAACTCGTCATGCTGGCGAGGTAAAAATATTTTGAAAATATGAGCACCAGCAAAATAATAACTGAAACCGTAACAGTTTTGCGAGACAGCGCAGTGCCTGTTTTTTCGTTCTTTACTGTTTCTTTCTTTTTAAGGCGGTCAAGGTTATTTTTATACCATTTTCCTACCGTAATTAAAACGATGATCGCAATAAGTGCCAGTAAGCTAAACCATAAAATGTTGGTTTGTCCATAAGGTACAATGATCAACGCTGCCAATAAAGGTCCAATTGAGCTGCCGGCATTTCCGCCCACCTGAAAAATAGACTGAGCCAGGCCACGGCGGTTGCCACCCGCCATGTAAGCAACTTTTGATGCTTCCGGATGAAAGATGGAAGAACCAATACCGATCAAACCTACAGCCACCAACACTACTCCAAAGCTATTGGCAAGCGCCAGTACCACCAGGCCTGCTAACGAAGAACCCATGCCAATAGCCAGTGAAAAAGGTTGCGGCCTTTTATCGGTATAAAAACCAACAAAAGGCTGTAATAAAGAGGCTGCCATTTGAAAGGTTAAGGTAATAAGGCCCACCTGTGTAAAGCTGAGGTTAAAGCTCTCTTTTACAATTGGGTAAATAGATGGAATGAGCGATTGAATGGTGTCGTTTAGCAGGTGGCAAAAACTAATATTAAGCAAAATGGCGAACACAGTATTCTGCGCCGCCTTTTTGGTATTGTCAACTGTTTCGTCAGGAATGGTGATGTTCATTGCTTGCTTTGGCCTCCAAAATTAAGGCCTGCACACAATCATTTACCACTTTGGTTTTATGAAAAGAGTAAATTATTTATACTGCCGTTTAGTTAAGCCCTCTCGCTTACCTGTTCAATAGAATTGTTGCCGTACAAGTGAGTGACACAACCGGAGTTCAGTCTTATTCTGCTGCTGGTAACCCCAAAAAAATCAGCTAAACAACAGCGTTTTTTTTGTAGTTATTTGCTATAAACTACCTTATTAAAATTGTTTAGTTAACCACCTGGAAGGTTACACTTTGTATTGCCTGGTACGTAACTCCTATACCATTTTGAATTGCGGGAATCCATTTGGGGCCTTTCTTAATTACTCTTACCGCTTCGGGGCCGCAACCCGGGCAGTCTTTAGGTACCTCAATGGCTTTAACCTGGCTAATACTGCCATCCTTATCAACAACAAACTGAACCATTACTTTATACATACCCACCGATGCACCTTCGTCTGTAGCAATATTTACATCCAAATTCCGTTCAAGATATCTTTTCCAACCTTCGGCGCCGCCGGGAAACATCGCCTCCTTTTCAATTTTTGTAAACTTTTTTTCAAAATCTGCCACCTTTGTTGTGGGAGCAATTAAATTGCCTGTTCCGGCTTTTTCTACCGGCGGTGTAATGAAGCCGTCGTCCAAAGAGCCTTTTTGATCAAAGAGACCGATTTTCGCATCCTCCATATTTTCAATTTCATGCATGGGTTCCGGAGCTTCAAAATCTTTAACGATCAGGGGCCTGGTAAACTGTATCGTTTCAACAGGTGCCGGTGATGTTTTTGGCGGAGGCACAACAATTGGTTCAATCTTGTTTTCAGGGGGTGTATAAGTAACAAGATTAATGTCAATAACAGGAATTGAAAGTACATCGTTGTTTGTATTTCCCGCAATCAACCTGCTGAAACTAAACACCATGCAGATGGACAGCATACCGGCAACCGCTATGGCTATCCGCTTATTATATGTTTTTCTTAGTTCGTAAGCGCCGTAGTCTTTATTCTTCCCTTCAAAAAGAATATCCAACAGGTCTGCGCTCAAAATTTCATTTGATTTCATGTCGTAAATTTTAAAGTGTAATAATGAATTTGTAAGTCCCAAAAGAAAATTGGAAGAGGTACACCATTGACTATGTACAGTAGCCTTTGGTAATGGTCTGCAGAACCGCTGAAATAAAATTTAAACTTTGTGTCAGTTATTATTTAGATACAATACCTTAACAAATTCCATATACATCTTTAAAAATAATTTATGGCGAACGAGATTCCTTTCAATACAATTAACTGGAAAAACATACCGAAAGAAGAGCATACAGGAGAAGCAGGAACCTCCTTTTGGCAAATTGTACAGTTGGGAGGTTTGCGCATAAGGCTGGTGGAATATTTGCCAGGTTACCTGGCCGATCATTGGTGCACCAAAGGGCACATTGTTCATTGCCTTGAAGGATCGTTTGTAAGTGAGATGGAAAACGCCGATCCGGTTATGTTGGAAAAAGGAATGACCTACGTGGTATCAGATGGAATGAGCTCTCATCGTTCCTATTCAAAAGAAGGTGTGCAGTTGTTGATTATAGACGGAAATTTTTTAGCCGCAGATGAATAAAGTTTAAAAAGTTACGTCATAGCGTACATAATGATATTCACACCAAACTTGGTATTGTCTTCGGCAAGAAACCGTTTGTTTTTAAAATCATAATCCCACTCGCAACCATAATCTTTGTTACTGTATAAAACGGCAATACGGCCATTAATAGTTATGGCTTTTAAATATTCATGCACCAGGTCGTCGCCCCAGCCATTAAGCTCAAAAGTAGTGGTGGGTGGCCCTTTTTCAAACGTAAAAAACGAGCGGTAAATAGCGTGATTGTTGGAAATTTTTTTTAATGCTGCGGGGCCAAATAAAGCGCTCATCTGGGCTTCAAACGATTTTGCAAACAACCCATCAATATCATGGTTGCAATCATCTACAAATACAAACCCCCCGTTTTGAATATATTTTTTAAAATTAGCAGCTTCCTTGTTATTAAACTGCACCAGTTTGTGGCCGCTTAAATAACAGAAAGGCGCTTCAAATAACGCATCACTGTCCAGGTCAATAATGTTTTCTTCTGTATTAATGGGAATGGTGGTGTATTCAATCAGCGAATTGAGCAGATTAGAGGGCATGCGTTGGTCTGTATTCCAATCGCCCGATTGGTAACGCAGACGGGTAAATGTAAATTTGGATCGCGCCATTGCCATTAACTATAAAATTTCTGCGGGTAAAACATTTGTAATTTCCATTGAAGGCATTCTTTTACCTTCATGTTTTACAAAGAAAGGCTATTCAATTTTAAATTATAAAACCCGCTGTTTTGGATATTTCAGAAAGTCAGCTAAAAACATTGCTTGGCAAACTTCCACAATTAAAGAACGAAATTCAGAAAATAATAGTTGGACAGGATGTTATTTTAGAAGAAATACTGGTGGCCATGCTGGCTGGTGGTCACTGCCTGCTCGAGGGCGTTCCCGGCCTTGCAAAAACCCTCATGGTCCGCACGTTGTCGCAGGCGTTGGATCTGGCTTTTCACCGCATTCAGTTTACGCCCGACCTTATGCCTTCGGATATTATTGGCACCGAAATACTGGAGGAGGACCACGCTACCGGTAAGCGTTTTTTTAAATTTAATAAAGGTCCTTTGTTTGCCAATATTTTGCTTGCCGACGAAATTAACCGCACCCCGCCCAAAACACAAAGTGCATTGCTGGAAGCCATGCAGGAATTTGAGGTAACCTATGGCGGCAAAACATACCCGCTCGATCGTCCATTTTTTATACTTGCAACGCAAAATCCCATTGAGCAGGCCGGCACCTATCCTTTACCCGAAGCCCAGCTCGATCGTTTTTTATTGTATGTAAAAATCGGCTATCCTTCTGCCGAAGAGGAAGCCGCTATTTTAAGCCGGACTACCGGTAATAAGGGGGCAACGGTTCAGCCCATATTACAGGCCGCCGAAATTGTGCAGTT
>JBBSJX010000078.1:0-12919 GCA_038256825.1 Chitinophagales bacterium | reverse complement strand
TTTTTTTTTATGGGCCAGGCATTTGTAACTTCTATGTTTCATTCTTGCGTCGCACTCGTGTACCGCATAACTTTTGGCATCAGTTTCAAAACCATTACGAACTATGGTCTGAAACGATAACCCATTTACCATTCATTTTTTTAAATAGCAAGGTAAAGTGGCCTTGTGCATCGCCAATAGTTCTATCAAGGTAAAATTTACCTAAAACAAAATAATACATTTTTGATAGCCTTTTCATCTGCAGAATATCAAATCGTAGGGTGCCCATTGCAGCAGCATCAGGATAATTTTTCTTGTAATTAGCAAGCGTGGTTTGGTAGCCATATTTAGGACCGCTCTTGCCAACAAAAAGCAGGCTGTCATTATTCCAATAACCCTTCATAAAATTTTCCAGGTCGTTTTTGTTCCAGCTTTCAGTTTGTTCTTTCAGCAACTGCCTTATATATTTTTCATCGTTGCTCTGGGCGTTTGCATTAAATAAGCAGGTTACTAAAACGAGTAAAATAATGGGATGCTTCATTTGTTATCTTTTAAACAAAATACACCTACCATTTAAAACAATAAAATTCTTTTTAATCACTGGCCCGCCTCGTAATAAGCGTTAGTAAAATAAATGCATATTGCTACCTTAGAAAAATGGAATACCAACATCATCTTTTAAAGGATAAAAAATTAGCCAAAATTGTAACGGAGCCATTGCCGCCATTAAAGTTGCATAAAAATATTCCGCTGCGCTTAATGGCCAGTATTATGAGCCAGCAACTAAGTACAAAAGTGGCACAGGTAATTTATAAACGTTTTTTAGAAATTTATAAGGGTAAGGAGCCTAAGCCACAATTGGTGCTGGATACGCCTTTTGATGTTTTAAGAGGAATAGGTCTTTCCAATGCCAAGGTGGGCTATGTTCAAAATGTTGCCCGGTTTTGTATCGATAATAAGATTACCGATAAAAAACTGCTGGCCATGACCAACGAGGAAATCAGCAAAACCCTGGTAGCCATAAAAGGCGTTGGCCAGTGGACGGTTGAAATGCTACTTATGTTCACCCTCGGCCGCGAAGATATTTTTGCTGTGGATGATTTAGGCATTCAGCAGGCAATGATAAAATTATATAATCTGGATGCTGGCGACAAAAAACAATTGCGTGCACAAATGCTTAAAATCTCCGCTAAATGGAGCCCCTACCGAACCTATGCCTGCCTCCATTTATGGCAATGGAAGGATATGAAACCCGTACCTAAAACTGGAGAAGAAGCTGCGGTTTCAAAATAAAATAAACTTTGTAAGCCTTGTTTTATTACCTGTTAATTGCATAATGGCTAACAATCCTAAACCTTAAGGGATTACTTCAAACAATAAAAACTGGGTTGTTTGTACAGGTGAAAAATTATTGTCCGAAACAAAAACAAGTGTTTTATGCCCGTTAGGCAACGTGGCCCCAAAAGTAACACCTTCTATGTTATCGGTATAAATGCCCAGTGTATCCATGTTTAAAAGCAGTTTCTTTTTTACAGGGTTTACCGGTGGGTTTGCAATAAGCGATTCCGTTTTTGATATATCTGTAGCATCATCTAATTCGGCAATAAAAACTTTAATGGTACAAGCCAATCTCCCGGTTGAAAAAGATCGTTCAATAACCATTAATTCATTATTGCCCACCGTTAATATGTCGGGTATTCCATTTACTTTAAATGCAGTAGCAGGGTTTGGTGTAAACGCTATAGGATCTAATTTATAGGCATATTGCTTTTCCGGCCTTTTAGTTTTTAAGTTGTATTGGATGATCCTCGTCCATGCGTTTGTATCCTTCAAACCTGCACGTGGTCCATCCTGGTACAACGGCTCTTCTACTGAAACATACATTCTGCTGAAGTCATCATTAAAAGCAAGCCCTTCAAAAACCCCGTTCTGGCGGGGGCCGCTCTCATTACTACTCATGTAAAATTGTTTTGGTATTGTAAACGTATCAACAAATTTTCCATCCAGGCCAATCACATTAACTGAAGGATTGTTCAACACTTTTTTTTCGGAGGTAACAATTCGTTCACCTTCACTCGTCCAAACTGCAGTATTTGTTTTATTATTAAATCGCATTGCCTCCGGATCGGGCGTTAGGGTAGCATCCTGCTTTGTGTTGGGAAAGCTGCTTCCATCTTTTTGTAATAAAAAAGTAACTCCCGTAAAAAATGATGGTGTCTAAATTATTTTCAGTGATGCTGCTGTTTGCAGTATAAAAGCGTGCTGGGTTTATGGCCGATCGGTCATCGCTGATTATGTAATATTCCTTTTGGTCTTTATTGTAATCTATCCCCGATAAACCTCCTATGGTGGTACCCTTAAACTGCTGGTTAAAGGCAATTGTTTTTTGTCCTATATATCGTATTCCCGATATGGTGGTTTCACTGGTATTAACTGAATTCTTAACTGATGAACAGGCGGAAAAAACAAAAACGATTCCATACACAGCTATAGATACTGACTTAAAATGCATGTTTGAAATTGAGTGGTAAAGATGGCCATTTTGAAGAAAAAGTAACCACTAGAATTAAAATCAATCCTATGTTTTAAGTAATTATTACAAAAAGATTGTTTATGAATTTGTACTTTTGGGGTGTATAAAAAATTGGTAACTAAAACATAATCCGGTGAAATTTCGCACAATATTACTCCCGGCTTTCCTCTTACTCTTTACTTTAAATTTAGATGGATTGGCTCAGCAGCAAAAAAAATGTTCAGCCGGGTCATGTTGTGAGAAGGCAGTATTAAAAACCCCCGCAACTGTTTCTAAAGGATATTATGCCATAGGTGATAATGCACAAAAACTTACCAGAAAACAAATGGCCTCTTCTTGTAAACCTAACATAAACAACGAAAACCTGGCGGTACAGCCCGCAGAAAATAAAGGCTTCTTTTCTATAGGTAAACCCAACTCAAAAAAACAAAGCAAAAGCAGTTATGCTATTGCCTGCAGCAATAAACCCAAAACTTCCGATAAAGGCTATTATGCTATCGGCGGTAAAACTAACGACACCCAGGCCATCGATCTTTGCTGTGCATGCTGCTCATAAACATTACATCCACATTCTTTGCAAACAGGTTTCATTTTAAATAGGTTTTGGTTGTTATTAAATAAAAGTGTTTTGTACCCTAAGCTCATTTTCATTTAAATTACTTCTTCAAACAGTTATGTTTATGAAGAAGATATTTTGGATGTTAGCCCTTATGATTTCCTTTAATACTGTTTTTGCCCAGCAAACTATTTTGCATTGCGGTAAGCTAATCGATACAAAAAATGGAAAGCTGCTGCAATCGGTATCCGTAATTATAGAGGGTAATAAAATTGTGGAAGTAAAAAATGGATTTATTAAAGGTGTCACCAATGACAAGGTAATTGATCTTAAAAAAAGTACAGTTATGCCCGGCTTAATGGACATGCATGTACACCTGGAGCATCAAACTAAACCCAACCAGTTTCTTGACGAGTTTACCCAAAACGAAGCGGACATTTCGTTTTATGCTGTTAACTATGCGCAAACAACTTTAATGGCAGGTTTTACTACAGTTCGCGATCTTGGTGGCTCCGGTGTAAACATTGCTTTGCGTAAGGCAATAAATGCGGGCACCCTGCCGGGTCCGCGGGTATTTACAGCAGGTAAAGCTATTGCAACAACGGGTGGCCACGCCGATCCTACCAATGGTTACCGTAACGATTTGATGGGCGATCCGGGTCCTGAAGCTGGTGTAGTAAATGGTGCTGATGAAAGCAGGAAAGCGGTTCGCCAGCGCTATAAAGAAGGCGCTGATCTTATAAAAATTACAGCTTCGGGAGGGGTTTTAAGCGTGGCCAAAAGCGGCGAAAACCCCCAGTTTACTGATGATGAATTAAAAGCCATTGTTGAAACTGCAAAAGATTATGGTTTTAAAGTTGCAGCACATTGCCACGGTGCCGAAGCCATGAAACGGGCCGTTAAAGCCGGTGTAAATTCTATTGAACACGGCACTATGATGGATGAGGAAACGATGGAATTAATGAAGCAACATGGCACTTATTATGTGCCCACCATCACTGCCGGAAAGTCTGTTGCTGACTCAGCCCTTAAGCCTGGTTATTATCCTGATATTGTTACGCCAAAAGCCCTTGCCATCGGTTCAAAAATACAAAGTACGTTTGGCCGGGCGTACAAAGCCGGCGTAAAAATTGCCTTTGGAACCGATGCCGGTGTTTTTATGCATGGCAAAAACTGGAAGGAGTTTGGATACATGGCTGAGGCTGGCATGCCACCGATGGAAACCATACAAACCGCCACGGTAAATGCAGCCGATCTTCTTGGAGTTTCTGATATGTTGGGGGTGATAGAACAAGGAAAACTGGCTGACATTATTGCCGTTGATGGCGACCCGCTTCAAAATATGGCCGCCATGGGAAATATTACTTTTGTAATGAAGGACGGTAAAATATATAAAGGCGAATAATTGGTTTATAAGGTTTATAATTTGAAAGATGTTTTGGAACCAGGCTAAGTAACTACTTCAACATCCTTGCGTCGCACACTTGTACAGAAATTTATTTATTCAGCAATCATATAACAGGGTTTAATATAGCATTGTATTCAGCAATTAAATTTTCACAATTATTAAAAACATACCATTATGTGGAAAGAAGCAGACAATAAACTTAGCAGGCAATTTACTTTTAAAGATTTTAGTGAAGCCTTTGCATTTATGACAAGGGTAGCAATGGAAGCAGAGAAGATGAACCACCATCCCACCTGGAGCAATGTTTACAACAAAGTAGATATTGCCCTAAACACCCACGATGCTGGCAACACGGTTACCGAAAAAGATCATAAGCTTTCGCGGAAAATTGATGCTTTGCTAGGTTAGTATTTACCAAGGCAAGCAAAGGAAGGTTTACATGATAATAACAAAAAGATGCTTTATAATTACCAGCATTAAGTTGCCTTTTATTTAAAAAACAGGTTTGCTAAACTTCTGTAAGCTCCTCGGAAAGCCGAATTATAGACGACTTAAAAAATATAAAACAGGCTAATCCCTATCTGATATGGGTTTCAGCTAAAATTTGATCGTAAAAAATAAAGGAAAAAGCAGTAATCACAGAGGTAACGAAGGAAGAAGCACAGAGAAATACCGGAGTTAGGCTTTGTGTTCTCTGTGAAATACTTTTGTTTTATCTGTGGTTATTTTTTTTAGAGTAAAAGGACAGGAAATTTATGTGGAAAAAGCTGCTATAAAAAGATGCAGTACAAGAGAGTGACACAACGATGTTGAGCCGTGATCCATGGCTTGCTACCAAAAATCTCTTTTAACTAAAAACGCAGTTGAAGTAATTTTCAACTGCATTTTTTTATAAAGTCTGGTGAATAATATTTATGCTATCGGTGCATTTTTTACATAAACAATTTTGTTGGCCGCCTCGTTTATTTTGCCCACGGGTTTGCAAAATGCCTGCAATTGGTTTTGCTCAAACAATTGTATTACCTCCTCAACTGCGGAGGGTGCCACCGCTATTAACAAACCTCCATTGGTTTGCGGATCGGGTAGTATATCCAAAGCTTGCTGCTGGTTAATAGCAGTATCAAATTCAACCTTATTGCCATAGCTGTTCCAGTTACGCCGCGTTGAATCTGGTACCACTTTTTGCGCCAGGTAACCTTCCAATCCCTCAACAAAAGGAATTTGGTTATAATACAATTCAGCGCTCAGTTTGCTGCCTTCGGTCATTTCAATTAAATGGCCCATAATACCAAAGCCGGTTATATCGGTCATGGCATGTACGCCTTCAATTTTACCTAAGGCTTCACCAATTTTATTTAATTGGGTAAGTTGGTTTACCAGGATAGTTGCATGTTCATCGCTTAATAATTTGCGCTTTTGTGCAGTGGCTAAAACGCCCACACCTACCGGCTTTGTTATAAATAAAAGATCGCCGGCACGGGCGGAGTTATTCTTTTTTAAATTACTGATATTTACCAGGCCGCTAACAGCCAGGCCGAACATCGGTTCTTTACTGTCGATGCTATGACCACCTGCCAAAGGAATACCTGCCTCGGCACAAATGCTCCTGCTACCTTCAATTACTTTTTTTGCTAATTCGGCCGGAAGGATATTTACAGGCCAGCCTAAAATAGCAATGGCCATAACTGGTTTGCCGCCCATGGCATATACATCGCTGATCGCATTTGCCGATGCAATCCGTCCAAAATCAAAGGCATCATCAACAATGGGCATAAAAAAATCGGTAGTGCTGATGAGTGCCATTCCATTTTCAAGATCGTAGGCGGCAGCATCGTCTTTACTGTTATTGCCCACCAATAAACGCCCGTTATCGGGGATGGTTAACTGGCTTTTTAAAATATCGTCGAGCACCTGCGGGGCAATTTTGCAACCACAGCCTCCACCATGCGAAAATTCAGTCAATTTTATTTTTTCGGACATACCCAATTTATTTAAAGCAAATTTTTACATCTGCATTTGCGGTTTTTATAAAAACAGCGCAAAGATGCTAAAAGATTTACCGATTAATAAAATATTAAAATATGGTAACGGCAGCTAAAAGTTTGCGGCTATTTTCAATGGGGCTCACGTGTGAACAGCCGAGTTGGGCAATGGGTTTTTCAATTTCATCCCTTGATTGTAATCCTTTGAGGTAATATTTATCGTAATAATGTAAAAGTACCCTGAAACATTCCTTTAAATTATCTTCTAATAAATGGTTAATAGCTGTTTTGGCTTCCAGCCCACCGAGGCGTTTTTTAATCCTGATGATGGCGTTTATAATTTTGTCTTTATCGCCTTTGCCATAATCTTTAATAATATGGTTAAGGCGTTCTTCAAAGGGGATTTGTAAAAAGTAAACCGAAGCTTTACGCATTTGCAGCCAGAGCGCTGTCGGGATATTTAAATTGCCTATTCGCTGGCTCTCATCTTCTATCCAGATGGTAGGAGGAGGTGAAACTAAAGATGGTTCGTTGGGTATTTCAACATTATCTAAAGCCTTACCCTGTACCTCTGCAACTGACTTTCTTAATACTACATCTTTATTATGCACACTATACAGTTCCAGTGCAAGTATGTTCTCAAACATTTCCTGTGTTGGCTGATCAGGCATTCCTATGCTGCCAAAGGAAGAACCTTTATGGTTAGCCAATCCTTCAAGATCAATAATTGCTTTACCTTGTTTTTGTAGCTCACTTAATAATTGAGTTTTGCCACTACCCGTATAACCTCCAATAATATTGAATTTATAAGGCACCTCAAACTGGTAATGTACCCATTGCCTGAAGGTTTTATAACCTCCTGTTAAAAGATAAACTTTAAACCCATAAAGATCGAGCAGCCAGGCTACCCCGGCACTACGCATACCACCACGCCAACAATGAAGGATTACTGTTTTTGGATAATTGTTATTAAGTGAAGGAGCGTTATTTTGGGAAGGTGAGCCAATTTTTTTGGTTTTGTATTTCACTTCAAGTAGCTGTTCCATTTCCTCCACCATCCGAACCATTTTTGGGCCAAAATATTGAAGGCCAATTTTTATGGCCTTTTCGCGGCTTTGCTGCTTATATGCCGTACCAACCACTTTTCTTTCATCGTTATTAAACAAGGGTAAGTTAAAAGCGCCGGGAAAATGAGCATGTACAAATTCATCCGGGCTTCGCACATCAATAACCGGGAATTGCGTAGAAAGCAGCAGGAATTTTTGAATTTCTATTTTTGTTACTGACATTAAAAAATGCTTTTACCTCTTTTTTTACAAACTTTCAACAATTGAATTCGGATAAATTCGTTGATTAATCATTACCGAAAGGATTGTTTTTTTTGCTTTAATATTTAGGCTAAACTATGAGTTTTTACAACAAGTTTTTATTGGTAGCAGTATTGTTATCAACTTTAACAACAGGAATTGCACAAAAAAATTATTGGACCGATGTTTCGCCGGTGAATAGTACACCTACTCAAAAAAGGTTAATAGTACCTGAAAAAGCACGAACAATTTTGCTTGATCAGAATAGCCTGAGCGCATTTTTAAAAGAGGTTCCACTGGAGAATACCTTAACCGTAAAGGATAAAAAAAGTATTTTATCCATTCCCATGCCTTATGGAAATTTTCAAAACTTTTTTATAGTTGAAACTGCTATTATGGAACCCGGCTTAGCCGCAGCGGTTCCCGAAATAAAAACCTATAGTGGCCAGGGCATTGACGACCCAACCGCAACCATTACCATTGATGTTAATCGTTCTGGTTTTCATGCAATGATCCTATCTAACGAAGGAGCTGTATTTATTGATCCTTACAACATGGAGAATGATAGTCACTATATTGCTTACTACAAAAAAGATTTTAAAACGTTTAAAAGGCTCATTGAACCTGGTTATAAAGAACCCATAAGTAAGAAAGGAAACATGCAATACCAGGCACGTACGCAAACAAGTGTTTGTATTGGGGGTACATTAAAAAAATATCGCTTAGCCGTAGCCTGCACCGGCGAATATGCCGTGGCGGTTAATGCAACCACTCCACAGCAAGCCTTAAGCGCTATTGTAACCACGGTTAACAGGGTAAATGGTATTTATGAAAAGGAACTGGCCATTAGGTTGGTGTTGGTAGCAAACAATCTTAAAATAGTATTTGTAAATGCCGCAACCGATAAGTTTAAAGGAAATGATGATGCAGGGATATTAATCGACGAAAGCCAGAAAGTAATTACGGATAGCATTGGCTCTGCAAATTTTGATATAGGCCATACATTTAGTACCGGTGGCGGTGGGCTGGCGGGGTTGGGTGTTGTTTGTACTGATGCAGAAAAGGCAATGGGAATTACAGGAAGCCAGTATCCTGCCGGCGATCCTTATGATGTTGATTTTGTAGCGCATGAAATGGGACACCAGTTTGGAGCCTACCATACTTTTAATGGTAATACCGGTAATTGCAGCCAAAATAGTGTATCCTTCTCTAATGTTGAACCCGGTAGCGGAAGTACAATTATGGCTTATGCCGGTATATGCGATGCCAATGATCTGCAGCCAAATAGTGACCCACAGTTTCATGGCATTAGTTTAGAGCAGATTAGTAGCTTTATTGCCGGTTCAGGAAATACCTGCGCGGTTCAATATGCAACCGGCAACAGGGCACCTGTGGTAAATGCAGGTCTGGATTATACCATTCCAAAATCAACCCCATTTATATTACAAAGCGCTGCAACCGATGCGGATAACGATCCCATAACCTATAGTTGGGAACAAAAAGATATTGGTGGCCCTTATGGTAACGCCACCAGTCCATCAAACGGGGCTCCACTATTTCGTTCTTTTCCACCTGTGGCCAGCGGTACCAGGTTTTTTCCAAAGCTGAGCAATCTGGTAAGTAATACAGCAACTATTGGCGAAATGCTGCCTACTTATGGTCGTAATATAAATTTTAAACTTACAGCACGAGATAACCGAATGGGTGGCGGCGGGGTTTGCTCCGATGATATGGTGGTTAAAGTTGATCCCGCTTCAGGACCATTTATTGTGACGGCACCCAATACTGCCACCACCTGGGATGCCGGAACTTTTAAAACGGTAACCTGGAATGTTGCTGGCTCAAACCTTGCTCCTGTAAACTGCGCCAATGTAACTATTCAACTTTCTACCGATGGGGGCTATACTTTTCCTGTTACGCTTATTGCAAATACACCCAACGATGGAAGTGAAGAAATAAAGGTTCCTGAAATAGCTACCTCCCAGGCTCGAATAAGGGTTATGGCTGTTGATAATATCTTCTTTGATATATCTAATGCCAACTTTACAATTAAGAATGCTGGCATTGCTGAATTTATATTTGATGATCCCTCACCTGTTTTGAAATGTGATGGCGTAAACGTGACAATTATTTTAAAAACAAATGGTACTGCAGGATTTATAAATCCTATTACGTTAAGCTCAAATGGTGCACCCGCCGGAGCAACTGTAGCTTTCAGTAATAATCCTATATTACCTGGTAATGATGTTGCAGTTACATTAAAAGGTACTGTGGCACCTGGAGAATATGTGATTACTATTAACGGAGTTTCGGGCAGTCTAAACAAATCAAAAAACCTAACGTTTCGTGTAGGCCCATCCACAGCAACTTCAACTTTAAATTCACCTGAAAATAATGCTGCCAGTCAGCCGGAAACGCCCACCTTTAACTGGTCGGCAATAAATGAAGCCAGCGGGTATAAACTGGAAATTTCAACTGTTGCTGATTTTGCTACCCTGTTTCAATCCGTTCCGGATATTAATGCCACAACCTATACTTTAGTTAACTCTTTAAACGCTAACACCCAGTATTATTGGAGGGTATCGGCAAATAATGGTTGCGGTGCAGGTAGCCCTTCTACGGTTCGTTTATTTAAAACGGCATCCACAACCTGTAACCCGGCTGTTATCAGTACCACAACTAAAACCATATCTGCAACGGGTACACCAACTGTAACTTCTAGCATTACCATAAGCAGTGGGGTTGTCATCAGCGATATAAACGTGGTATCGCTTAAAGGAACCCATTCTTACATAAGCGATCTTACGTTTAAACTTAAAAGTCCTGCTAACGATACAATTGTTTTGTTTGATCAGATATGTAACGATGAGATGGATTTTGATTTGAACCTTGATGATGAAGCAGACACAGATATTTTTCCTTGCCCGGTTACAGGTTCAGTATTTGTAAGGCCTACACAGCCATTGTCCAGGTTCATTGGTAAAAACAGCTCAGGTACCTGGACCTTGATTATTAAAGATAATTTTGCCGATGATGGCGGCAGGTTAACTTCGTGGGGATTGCGTATCTGCTCACAAAGCGCTACGCCATTACCTGTAAACTGGCTAACGTTTACAGCACAAAAAGCATCTAATAACAACGTAGCCCTCCAATGGTCAACTGCCAACGAAGTAAATAATCATCATTATGATGTAGAGCGCAGTGCCGATGGTATTAATTTTAATTCATTAGGTACTATTGCAGGCGGAACAAATGTTACCATGATGCAAACGTATCTTTTTAACGACCTCAAACCTTTTTCAGGTGTAAATTATTACTGTTTAAAGCAGGTTGATCGCGATGGTAAGTTTACTTATTCTGCTATCGTTAAAGTGGATTTGGAAGGCAGCAGGGCGCTTTACACGGTTTATCCTAATCCGGCCATCAATCATTCAACTATTAATATACTATCCAATCTTTCCAAAGTAAATATTTCTTTAACCGATGCTTCTGGTAAAACTGTATATCAGCAATATTTGGCAACAGCCAAAATTGGTGAGCAAATTCACATTACTGTAAAAGGAATAGCAAAAGGGGTTTACTTTTTAAATGTAGCCGCAGTTGGAGTAAATAAAGCAGACAAGATTATTATCCAGTAAAAAAATTACATTTAATTAAAACCGGTACTAAAAATGCCGGCATTTTTTGTGTTTTAATTTTTGTTACAAGCGGCATCTTTCCATGTTAATCATCGTTGCTTACGATGCTTCGGAACGGTTTAAAAGCAGTGCATAAGGCAACTTTAATATACATTTTTGGATAAAAAGAGTATTTAAAAAATACCCCGTGTTATTAACGAACTGCAAGCGTGATACATTTTAAAATATCCAAAAGCTTTTGATAACCTAATTTTATAAAACCCAATCCCGGTTTTATGAAAAAAATTGTGCTCTATTATTTACTGGCAACGGCACTTATTGCCTGCAACAGTAACAAGAATGAGCAACAAAACACCATAGTAGATTCAACTGAGGCGGCCGCCGATATATCGCACGAGGATAGTTCGCTGCTATTTAAAAATAACGGGGCAGAATGGTTTCAGGGAGCATTTCAATTACCCGGTTTAACCTGGAAAAATATTGAGCTGGAGAATTTTTGGAATAGCGATAGCCTGGAGGTGGAGTCTTTTTCTCCATCAATAGATTTTTACAGAGATTATGCACCGGTACTGCGGTGGTCGCCCGATAGCAGCTATGTATTAGATATAGGTTCGTATGGTTTAATTGCAATTAAAGATGATAAAGGAAAAACTACCCTGGAAGGTGGAGAGCCGGATACTGAAATATCGGTGCTCTATCCCAATAAAAACGAAAAAGCAAGGTTGTTATTTGCAGGGCCATCCTCGCATATTATTGATGCAAAATGGATAGATAAAACGCAGGCAATTATAATTGGAACTTTCGAACTGGAAGACAATCTGAAAAAAGACACTTTAATGTGGATGGTAGATGTGAAGGAGCAATTTTTCAGGCTTTACAACTTTAAGCAACAGCGGTAAATATTAATAAGATTTTTATAAGCAACCTTATTAATATTTAAACGCTAACCTATTACATAAACGCTAACAAGGTTTTATTTGCTTAGTTAAACCTCCTAAATTTATACTGCTTTATTATTTGTGCATTGTAGTAGAATCCTTGTGCATATTGGTGTTGTTGTGCATTGGCATTGAGTCTGTAGCCTGATGCATAACCGGTGCTTCACTGTGAACATTATGCTCTTCTGTTGCTTTATCTGAATGCTCACCATGCATCTCGCCGTTCTGCATTTTCTGGTAATCGTTTTGTCCGGGCTCCTGCGCAGTTGATGAATCGGCGTTATGACAACTTGCTATTAAGAAAAAGGCTGTAATTGCAACAGCTATTATAAAATTTTTCATTATTGATTGTTTGGTGGTTTGTTTGTTGAGGCAAATATAAACACGTCTCCGTTATTACCAATAGGCACTAGTGATGTATTGTAATAATTAACAGCACTAAACGCTCACCCTTTAATTGTTAACGGGTATTATTTAAAATGCTGCTCACTGGTTTGCAGTTACAATGGAGCGTCGCAAGAATGTTTCACATTGGTAATGTGCCGGTAAAATAAAAGCCACTCAAATTGAGCAGCTTT
>JBBSJX010000077.1:0-13048 GCA_038256825.1 Chitinophagales bacterium | reverse complement strand
TCTTTGTAAAAATCAAATTTGAAAATTGTAAACAATAAAATAGAATTTTTATAGCAAGCAATCGTTTAGGTCGGCTGTTTCAACAGTTGGCATAGTATTTAGGAATAGTGTTACTTTATGCATTGACAAAATAGTAATAAAGATTGAGCAGGTGGAGCGGTAGATTTTAAAACAAATAACGAATTGCCCATTGTGATACAAAAGTTTTAGCCAAAAACTTATTAAAAAATTTAAACGATTGCCTGCTATAAGTAATAGCAGGCAATTTCATTTTAAAAAATTACTAACGAACACTTGTTAGTAATTATTGGAACATAAACCATAGTGAGCAGGATTAAAAATTATAGAATATGAACATTGCATTAAATGTAAATACAAGAATATATAGAATAGCGATCAGCGTATTTTTCTTTGTTGCGGGATTAACTTTTTCTTCATGGGCAAGTCGGATACCCGATATTAAAACCAAACTTCATTTAGGTGATGCAGGTTTGGGTTTAATACTTTTTGCTTTGCCTGTTGGTCAAATTGTCAGCTTGCCCATTTCAGCAGCATTGGTTTCAAAATTTGGAAGCAGAACATTAATTATTGTTGGCGCTTTATTGTACCCATTAACCCTGGTGCTTTTAGCCATTTCAGGTTCATCGTTAATGTTGGCATTTTCCCTTTTTGTTTTTGGGTTATGGGCTAACCTGCTAAATATAGCCATGAATACACAGGCTGTAGCGGTTGAAAATATTTATGGCAGGTCAATAATGGCATCGTTTCATGGCTTGTGGAGCATAGCAGGTTTTACAGGGGCCGTAATTGGAACTTTGTTTGTATCTGCCTCCATTTCGCCATTGATTCATTTTTCCATTATATGCCTGGTAACAGGAATGTTGGTTTGGGCAGCATACCGGCATACAGTGCCCAACGATGCACAACCTGAGAATGGCGAAAAACAACCACTTTTTGTACGACCAGATAAAAGGATTTTTTTATTAGGGATGATCGCTTTTTTCTGCATGGTATGCGAAGGAGCTATGGCAGATTGGAGCGGGGTTTATTATCAGAAAGTCGTTCAATCGGGTGAGGCCTTAAAAACGGTGGGCTATGTAGCTTTTATGGGTACAATGGCTACCGGAAGGTTTGCAGGTGATTGGCTGGTTACAAAATTTGGGGTTGTAAAAATTTTAAAAATAAGTGGCATATTAATAGCCATTGGTCTTATAATAGCTGTTGTTATGCCCACTATGGTAGCTGCAACAGCAGGCTTTTTACTGGTTGGTTTTGGCGTTTCGTCTGTAGTGCCGGTGGTTTTTGGGCTGGCAGGTAAATCAACTAATATGACGCCAAGTGCTGCATTGGCTGCAGTATCAACAATTAGCTTCCTGGGATTTTTAATTGGTCCACCAGTAATTGGTTTTATAGCCGAGTTAAGCAGTTTGCGTATTTCCTTTTTAGTAATTGCAGCACTTGGATTTGGAACCACCTTACTGGCCGGCAAAACAAGAAAAATTGGATAACCTTAAATTTTAGAAATTATGAACATGTATAATAATAACATCAGAACACTAAACAACATTGATCATTTAACTATTAATAATATGGAAAAGATAATAAACCCTATATATAAAAGCCCTTACATAGCACGACCAAAAAATAAAACAACAGTAATCGGGGACGATAAAATAAAGGAGGCAGCTTTAAACAACCCGCAAAAGGGAAAGGTATTTATAGCCTACCCAAAAAGTAAAATTCATGCACCTGTTAGTGAACTTACTTTTACTGGGTTAGGTAATGAGGTTAAAGAGGCGCTTTTTATAGCATATCCAAAAAAACAGGTTTCTATGCCAGGTGCGGAAAGCATTGTAAAAAATAATTTGAATGCATTTAAAGATGCTTATATAGCAGTTCCGCCAAAAAATCAATCGCGCTTTGACAGGCTGTATATAAATACTAAAAGTGCATTAGACAGGAGAAGAGCCTGCATATCAAATTTGTTACAAACATTAAAACTGAAAGTATCTTAAATTTTAAAGGAAAGAAAATTAAGTAAAAAAGTGGCCTGCATTTGCAGGTCATTTTTTTTGTTCTAATATTTTTTTTAATCTTTCAATATCCGAAACCTCAAGAGGAGAGAGGACCTCATTATTATCATACTTTGCCTTTAAAAAAAGTATTCTTTTATGTTCGGGATATTTTGCAAGAATGGAATTGATGTGCTCACCGGTTGTCTCATCCTTTACAAACATAGGTTTAGCGGTTGGTAAAGCTGATTTATCGCGGGTGGGCATTCGTTTAATAATTGCCTCAATACCTGCAAGCCTTCCCGGAAGTATGTCTTTTATTTCTGAAGCCTTTGCATATAAACCTTGCAATTGCTTTTTGCTTAAGCTGCCACGTTCCTGGTATTGCTTGTATAAACTAATTACAAACGACGATACAGGGTAAGCCATAATACAATCTTCGAGCACCATATTAATAATATCCAATGGAGGCTTTTTTTGGCTCATGTTTTTTAGCAATTGTTGGTGTAAAGTTAGCAGAATTTGATTGCTGAAATTTATGGTACAATTTGTTGCCTTTTCGATTAGTTAAAGTAAAAAAATTAAGAATGTTATTGAAAACAGGAACCCTCCGCTCCGGATTTGTTATGAAGATGCAGTGTGCGACGCCTATGCTGCCTGGCTTTAGGTGATGATGACCTCCAAAAAAATAAAACTTTTAATTAGACAATATCAAATAAATAAGGCTTTTATAATGCTATTTTTATCTGCGTTCAAATTATGGTGGATAATTAAGCTTATAAATGGTTGTTACTTATTATTATACTAATCTTGTATACTGTTGAAGCTGATTTATGCCTGATTGCCAATAATTATTTTACTTCGCATTACCTAAAAATCGATTGTAACCCAAAAGCTATATGAAAAAAATTATGAGCTATTTATCCTTTTCTATTTTATCTGCCGGTATGCTTTCGTCGTGTGGCGATAATCCAAATGTCTCCGGTGATATTCGTGTAAATCCCGGCATTAGCCAGGCTAAATGGGGCAATACTAATGGTAAAGATGTGTTGCTGTATACATTGGTGAATAATAAAGGAGATGAAGTTAAAATAACCAACTACGGTGGTATAATTACCAGTTGGATAACGGTTGATAAAAACGGGAATAAAAGCAATATAGTGGTGGGCTTTGATAGTCTGGAAGGCTATTTTAATAAGCATCCTTTTTTTGGAGCAACCGTTGGCAGGTATGCCAACCGTATTGCCAATGGTAAATTTACATTAGATGGAACTACGTACAAGCTTGCAGCAAATAATGGTAAAAATGCTTTGCATGGCGGCTTAAAAGGTTTTGATAAAGTAGTTTGGGATGTTGCACCCATTAATGATAGTGTTCCCAGCCTGTCGTTAAGTTATGTTAGTAAAGATGGAGAAGAGGGCTACCCGGGAAATTTAAAAGTAAACGTTGTTTTTACATTTACCAACGATAATGAACTACAGATTGATTATGCAGCGGAAACGGATAAGCCAACTGTTATCAACCTTACCAATCACAGTTATTTTAATCTTACTGGCGATATTAGCAATACCATCTTAAATCACAGCATAAAAATTAATGCCGATAAATTTACCCCGGTAGATGAAACCCTTATACCAACCGGGGAATTAAAAGACGTTGCCGGAACTCCATTTGATTTTACCACTGCCCATAAAGTTGGAGAGCGTATAGAAGCTGCCGGTGGTTACGATCATAATTTTATTTTAAATGGTGCGGAGGATGCAATGAAGCAGGCAGCAGTTTTAACGGATTCAACCAGCGGAAGGCAATTGGAAGTATTTACTAACCAACCGGGAATGCAGTTTTATACCGGCAATTTTTTAAACGGTTCTATGATTGCAAATGATGGTAAGCCGGTAAATAAGAACACTGCGCTTTGCCTGGAAACACAACATTTCCCTGATTCGCCAAACCAATCTTCGTTTCCTTCTACCGTGCTTAGGCCCGATAAAAAATATGCTACAACAACAAAATATAAAGTTTCTTTGCTGCCATAAAATTTAAAATAATCAAATACAAAAAGGTTTGCAGTAAAGGCTGCTCCTTATAAAATCGTTTTTATAAAAGTTACAATTATGGATATACAAGGTTTAAAAGAAATGACTGCACAAGTCAGGAGAGACATTGTTCGCCAGGTTCACAGCAGCCAGTCGGGGCACCCGGGTGGCTCATTGGGTTGTGCCGATATGATCGTCTCATTATATTTTAATGAAATGACCATTAACGAAAACCGTCAGCAAGATGGTTTTCTTGAGTTTAAAAGGGAAGGACAAAATGAAGATTTGTTTTTTCTTTCTAACGGACACATTTCCCCTGTGTTTTATTCGGTGCTGGCACGTAGGGGTTACTTTCCCATAAGCGAGCTTTCAACTTTTCGTAAAATAAACTCGCGTTTGCAGGGGCACCCCGCAACTCACGAACACCTGCCAGGCATCAGGGTGGCATCGGGCTCCTTAGGCCAGGGATTGTCTGTTGCATGTGGTGCAGCAATTGCCAAGCGTTTGCGTAAGGAAGATAATTTTGTTTTTGTAATGATGGGCGATGGTGAACAGCAGGAAGGCCAGATTTGGGAAGCAGTGCAATTTGCGCCAAATGCTAAACTGGACAAGCTTATTGCAATTATTGACTGGAACGGAATGCAGATTGATGGTACAACTAAAGAGGTAAATAACAACCGTGATCTTAAAGTAAAATACGAAGCTTTTGGATGGGACACTGTAACATTAAAGAACGGCAATGATTTAGAAGAAGTTGGAGCAGCTTTAAAAGAGGCCAAAGAAAAATCGGGTAAAGGAAAACCGGTGGTTATTTTAATGCAAACCGAAATGGGTTATGGCGTTGATTATATGATGGGAACCCACAAATGGCATGGAGCCGCACCTAACGATGATCAATTAACTACTGCCTTAAAACAATTACCCGAAACACTGGGCGATTACTAATTCCTTAACATCTTTTACACCAAATTGAAATGAAGAAATACACTTTTACCGAAAAAAAAGATACACGATCGGGTTTTGGCGCTGGTATGGCTGAGTTAGGAAAATCGCATCCCAACGTATTGGCATTATGCGCCGACCTTGTGGCCAGTTTAAAGCTGGATGCATTTATAAAAGAAAATCCTGAACGTTTTGTACAGGTAGGTATTGCTGAGGCAAATATGATAGGTATTTCTGCAGGGCTTGCATTAAGTGGTTATGTACCTTACGCCACCACTTTTGCCAATTTTGGCTCGGGCAGGGTTTACGACCAGATAAGGCAAAGTGTTGCCTACTCTGGTACCAATGTAAAAATTGCGGTGTCGCATGCCGGTTTAACTTTAGGCGAAGATGGCGCAACCCACCAAATACTGGAAGATATAGCTATGATGCGTGCAATGCCCGAAATGACGGTAATCAACCCATGCGATTATAACCAAACAAAGGCCGCTACCATTGCCGTAGCCGATTTTGTGGGGCCTGTTTACCTGCGTTTTGGCCGCCCGGTGATGCCTGTGTTTACCGATCCGGATCAAAAATTTGAAATAGGTAAGGCTTGGATGGTGAATGAAGGGGCCGATGTGAGCATTTTTGCAACAGGTCATTTAGTATGGGAAGCCATACTTGCCGGTGAAATGCTGGAGGCCGACGGTATTGATGCCGAAATTATAAACCTGCATACCATTAAGCCTTTGGATGAAGAAGCGATTTTAAAATCGGTTACAAAAACCGGTTGTGCGGTAACTGCCGAAGAGCACCAGTTAAATGGTGGTTTGGGCGATGCGGTATGCCAGGTGCTTTCGCGTAACCTGCCTTCGCCGGTTGAAATGGTGGGTGTAAATAACTCCTTTGGCGAAAGTGGAGAGCCCGCACAACTCATGCAAAAATATGGCCTCGATGCCAAAAGTATTGTGGCAGCCGTTAAAAAAGTTATTGATAGAAAAAAAGTTTAATTAATTAATTTTTTGGGACCGGCAGTTAGTTTTCATAGCAACATAGTTGTGTCACTCACTTATACGGCATACCAGTAGGCAACTAACTTATAATTTATAAAGCCTTCTCAACTTAAAGATGTTTCATCTTTTATGTTGAGAAGGCTTTTTGTTTTCTCCTTTCCTTAATGAAATATTAGTATGATAAAATGGAGATGCCAATACCAATAAAAATTAAAGACCAAAATTTTTAATAATAATGAATGATTTCATAATAGTTCTTAAATAATTTAAAAAGTTTTGGTATTCTTTCTTAAAGTTTATATACATTTAACCTTTATTAAGCCAGCAATTAATTTTATTACAGAAGTATGCCTAAAAACAGCCTCATTCGAAAAAAGATTTTGAAAGAGCTCTATTTTTCTAAAACACTTTCCTGTGCCGAGTTGGGAGTTAAAATTGATAAAAGCTTTCCGGTTACCATAAAATTTATTGGAGAATTAATAGAAGAGGGGTTTGTAATAGAAAAAGGATTTGCAACCTCAACTGGTGGACGACGGCCTTTAACCTATGCACTTCAAAAAAATGTGATGTATACAGTGGCGGTAGCTACCGACCAGTTTACCAGCAGAATTGCCATTATGGATATGGATAACAATTTTGTAGTACCGGTTGAAAGAATAGAATTGCCACTTCCCAATAATCCTGAAGCGGCAAACCTTTTAGTAAGTACTATAGCAACTTTTATAAAATCGTCCAATATACCAACAGAGCAAATTTTAGGAGTGGGTATAGGAATGCCTGGTTTTGTTAATGTAAAAAAGGGAATTAATTATTCGCACCTGCACACCTTAAATAAAAGTTTAACTCAGCACTACGAAGAAGAATTGGGTCTACCAGTATTTATAGACAACGACTCCAGTTTAATTGCCCTGGCTGAATTAAGGTTTGGAATTGCCAGGGAAGTTAATAATGCCATGGTAATAAACATTGGCTGGGGTATAGGTTTAGGATTGATACTTAATGGAGAATTATTTAGAGGCAACGACGGTTTTGCCGGAGAATTTAGTCATATACCTCTCTTTTTAAATGGCAAATTGTGTAGTTGTGGAAAAACCGGTTGTCTGGAAACAGAAACATCGTTACTGGAGATTATTAAAAAAGGCCAGGCAGGATTGGATGCCGGTAAAATTTCAAAATTAAAATCTTTATCGCTGGAGCATGTGGAACAGGCTACAGAAATGATTATGGAAGCCGCAGTTCAGGGCGACCGCTTTGCAATTGAATTGATTTCGGAAGCTGGTTATAATATTGGAAAAGGTGTTGCCATACTGATACACTTACTCAACCCCAGGATGATTATTTTAAGTGGACGCGGATCGATAGCCGGCCAGATATGGCAAGCACCTATTCAACAGGCAATAAATGAAAACAGTATTCCACGGCTGGCAGCAAGTACTGTAATTGAAATGTCGGAACTAGGCCACGATGCTGAACTGATAGGAGCTGCTGCATTGGTAATGGAGAATTACGATAAAATATCCATGCAAAACACGTTAAAGCATATAGTTGAAGTAGGATGATTATTTAGCTTAATAAAATAAATGCTGTTTTAGGTAGAAGAATAAGTGTTGAACTATAGCTGCTACATTATAACAGTTGCAGCTATGGAAAGATACCGTACAAGAGAGTGACACAACCGGGGTTGCATAAAAAAACTGAAGCTGGTAACCCAAAAGCGCTATTTAATAATTTTATAATAACTGTGAAAAACCACTATAACACAATTAAACTTTCGCTCAAACCAAAACCAAACGCAATGAAAAAAGTAATTACGTATTTAGTACCACTCCTGTTCCTATGCATGTGGGGTGGTTTTGCCTTTGCACAACAAAGAGTTGTGAGTGGTACGGTAACCGATAATACCGGGAACCCGGTGCCGGGAGTAACCGTTCAGGTTAAGGGATCAAAAACCACTACAGCGGCAGATACACAAGGTAAATTTAAAATTTCGGTGCCCTCCGTAAACTCAGTATTGGTATTTACCAGTGTAGGTTTTCAGCCAAAAGAGCAGGTTGTGGGTAGTGGAAACCTTTCGGTTACGCTGTTTAATGAAGCCGGCCAGTTAAACGAGGTGGTAGTAACAGGTTTTGGCACCCGAACCAACACCAAAAAACTGGCGTACGCTATCCAGGAAGTTAAGGGTGAGGATTTAGCCCGTGCCGGATCGGTGAATGTAATTAATTCACTTCAAGGTAAAGTATCGGGTGTAATGATTAATCAGGGTGCCGGTGGTCCTTCTTCCAGCTCAAGAATTCGCATCAGGGGAAACTCAAACATAAGCGGTGGTACTATGCCCTTGTTTGTGATTGATGGAGTTTTAATTCAACCAGGTGCTACGGGAGCAGATTCATGGGGTGATAACCGTGATTTTGGTAACCAGTTAAAAAACCTGAATCCGGATGATTATGAAACCATGACTGTTTTAAAAGGTTCTGCAGCCAGTGCATTGTACGGTTCGCAAGCTTTAAATGGGGTTATATTAATTACCACTAAAAAAGGTAAATCCCGCCCGGGTTTGGGAGTAACGGTTAACCATACCACTACAATCAACAAGGTTTATCGCCTGCCCGATTTTCAGAATGTTTACGGTGGTGGTACCATGCCTACTTTTGCAAAAACAACGGATGGTAAGGATATGATTCCTAATGATGACTATGCTCCTTATTATAGTTATGGTCCTAAATTCGACGGTCGCCAGATTGTTGATGCGGATGGTATTGTAAGAAGTTACAAGGCCAATAACATGATGGATCTTTACCAGACAGGTTTGATTAATAATACCAACGTTGCTGTTGAAGGTGGAAGTGATAAAACAACGGTGCGTTTTTCTTACACTAAAACATCAGAACAAGGAATTGTTTCAACCAACAAATTTGACAGGAACACTTTCGCCCTGCGTGCTACACAAAAAGTAGGTGATTTTATTAATATGGACTTCTCCATCAACTATGCTATTAGTAATTCGAGAAACCCGATGCAACAAGGTGGTCAATCCAGCTTATTGTATAGGTTGGCTTATTCTAATTCACGTAGTTTCCCTATTGATAATTTATTCAATAATTATATTGACCCAATTAAAGGCGGCAGGGTTCAAAAGTCGCCCTATTTACGTGGTGCTGTAACGGATGATATGTGGAGTATTTATCAAACCAATGTTAGCCAAAAGGAAAATAATTTATTAGCCAACCTTGATATTACTGCCAATATTACTCCATGGTTAAACTTATTAGTTCGGGGTAATATAAACAGCATTGATATTGTAAATGAAAGCAAACAGCGTGGTGATGGCCCGGGCTTTACCAGCGCTTCTTTTGGTAGTTATTCATTGTACACTTCAGGCCAGAAAAGCGGAAGAATACAAACCTTACTTTCTGCAACAAAAACAATAAATGAAGATTTTGATTTTAGTGCTACCGTGGGTGGTGAAAGCCAACGTGGTCTTGGTGGTACCAGGTTAAGAGCTTCTACCAGTGGTGGATTTAAAATTGCTGACATATTTAGCCTTTCAAACTCGAAGAATCCAGTTAACATTGATAATGGACAAAGTGGAATATATCCACAAAGCAGGTTGGATGCGATTTATGGTTATGGCGATATTACCTACAAAAACATGTTAACCTTAACCGGAAGTGTTCGTAATGACTGGACTTCAACCTTAACTTATCCTGATGGACATGGTGACTATTCTTACAATTATCCTTCGGTAGGTGTGTCGTGGATTTTTTCTGAATTGTTGCAAAATCCAAAATATAATTTCTTATCGTTTGGTAAGTTAAGAGCAAGTTATGGTGTAACGGGTGGTGGTACGGATATATACACTACATCAACGGGTAACTATGTATTAAATGGTAATTATACAGATGTGGGTGGTGCTGTTATTCCACGTTATGGTTTTCAGGGTAATAACCTGGGTAACCTTAATTTGAAGCCTAAAAGAGCGAGTGAATATGAATTTGGAACGGATCTTCGTTTTGCAAATAACCGCATAAGGCTTGATGCAGCTATATATAAGAAGAATACCCGTAACGAAATTATTTCATTAGGTGCCCCTGTTGAAAGCGGTATAGGTGGACGTGTAATTAATGCAGGTAATGTGGAGAATAAGGGTATTGAAGTATTATTAGCTGGTACCCCGCTTCGCACTAAAAATGTTGAGTGGAATACTACCTTCAACTTTACCCGCAATAAAAACAAAATTGTTGAATTGTATCCTGGCGTAACCAGCACCGATCTTGACCTTGCTTTTGGTGCAGATGTACGTTCTGTTGCTCGTGTTGGATCTGATTTTGGAACCATTGTTACCTCTTATGCATATGCAAGAGATGAAGCAACCGGCCAGAAATTATTACAGCAAAACGGTACTTATTGGAGGTCTGGTGCTTATGGCCAGGGCGAGAAAGTTTTGGGATCTGCAATGGAGAAATTCCTGTTAAGCAATATAAACGAAGTAAGGTATAAAAGCTTTAACCTGTTTGTTCAGGTTGATTCAAAAGTGGGTGGTATGATCGCCTCAACTACACACCAGTATGGAGCGCAGTACGGTAACTACCAAAGCACCTTATTTGGCAGAGATGCTGCTAGTGGTGGTATTGCCTATACCGATGGAAACGGCGTACAACGTAATGATGGTATTATACCTGAAGGTATTTTTGGTAAAAACACGCTTATTAATGGTGTAGATGTAAGCGGAATGAGTTATGCAGAAGCAGTAGCTAAAGGATATAAAAAACCAATTGCTGCGCTGGACTATTATGAAGGTATTGCAAGCTGGGGAACCGGTATCCGCGAATACTCAGTATTTGATAACAGTTGGGTTGCTTTACGCGAAGTTTCGGTGGGATATGATTTTCCTAAAAATATTACTACCAAAATGCACATCAACAAACTGCGTTTAAATTTATCAGGTCGTAACCTTGTTTATTTATACACAAATACTAAAGATGGTATATTTCCTGAAGCTATTTATTCAAGCAGACCAGGTGCATTTGCTGAAACAGGTGGCGGACCTTACCAACGCCAGGTTGCCCTGGGATTACTCGCAGGCTTCTAATCACCGGCAATTATTTTAAAAACACAAATAATTTTATAAAATGACTCATAAAAATATTTACCTGGCGCTTATTACAGCATCCCTTGCTTTTGGGAGCTGTAAAAAGGAAGCCTTTGTAGAGTTGAATACCAATCCAAATACGCTGTATTCAATTAAACCGGAAGAGCAGTTTTTAAATGCTGCTATTCAGGCTAACGGAAGCGATTTTGAACAATTTTACGATAACTATCGTCGTATCATGTTCTGGACACAGCAATCAACTGCCAATGCCGGTAATGGTCCCATAACCCTTAAAACCGTTGGTAATTTTAATGCCCGTTATGGTGTGTTTTACCCAAGCCTGGGCTCGGTACTTACTGATGTGCAGGTTTTAATAAGCAAATTACCCGATACTGAAAAAGCGAAGTACGACCAGATTAAAGCTATTGCCGACATCCCTAAAATATACTATGCTTTTTATGTATCGGATATTAATGGCAGTATTCCTTACACTGAAGCTTTCCAGGCCCGTTATGGTGGAACATTAACTCCAACCTACCAATCGCAGCAGGAATTGTTTGCATTGTGGGACAAGCGTCTTAAAGAGGTGATTGGAATTTTAAAAGCTTCACCTTCAACTCCCCAGGTTAACCTGGGTAATAACGATTTGTATTACAGAGGAGATGTTAGCCTTTGGGCTAAAGCGGCTGCAGGATTAAGGTTGAAAATGGCTATGCGCTTAATGAAGCGTGACGCGGCCACTGCCACTGCAATTGTAAAAGAGGTTATTGCGGATGCTGGAAACCTGATGACCAGCAATGCGCAGGGTTGGGTATTTTATGCCGACCAAAGTTTTACAGCAGGCGGTAACTGGAACCCAACTGAGTTTCGTGCGCCAAAACCAACTGTTGACTTTATGTTTAATCAAAGCGATCCACGTTTGCGTATGTTTTACAAAAAGAACAACTATACCGCAGCTAACGTTGCCGCTGGTGTTGCCGCTGGTGTATTACCTGCGGGAACAACTTATAACCCACGCCAATACGTAGGAGCGCCCATTAGCCCCGATAAAGTAGCCACTGTTAAATCGTGGTTTACTGCAAAAAAGGTTAATGATAACTTATCACTTGATACGGTTTCTTACCTGCAGTGGAGAATGTTTCAGCCGGCTTATGGTGGTGGAAATGGTAAAAACTTTTTTCCTATTATAACTTATGCTGATGAATTATTAATGCGTGCTGAACTGGCTGCAAGAGGAATTACTACCGAAAATGCCAGCGACTTATATTATGCAGGCATTGAAGCTTCGTTAAACTTTTATGATAAGGCTGCTGCAGATGCAAAGCTGGAAGATTACATGGCTTTAACTGCGGCCGAAATTACCGCTTACAAAAATTCACCTGCAATTGTTTACAACCCGGCTAAAGCAATGGAGCAAATTGTAATACAGGAGTTCATTAATTATTACAAGCAACCTAACGAAGCCTGGGCATTATATAAAAGAACAGGTATGCCTAATGCTTCAACGGCTTTGGCTAACGAGGATATTATGATTGATGGTACTTTGTTTGCTATTCCCAGAAGGGCTGCGTTGAGTATTCCTTCTAGTTCTGATCTAAATCGTGCAAATAAACAAGCTGCTTTAGATGACATGAAAAAAGATGCCGATTTTGGAGCCTCTGTTGATGATTTATATGGCAGGGTTTGGTGGGATAAAAAATAATTTTAAAAGTTTAAATAACTCCAGGCACTTTAGCCTGGAGTTATTTTTTTTAAAAGCGGGTAATATTTAAACAGTTAAAGTATTGCGCTTTTAAATTATCCCTAGTAAAATTTTACTATGTTTAAGCCATATACTACTTGTTGAATAATGTACAGAAAGTACAAGTGAGTGAACCGCCTGTAGTCGGATAGGCTACAACAAAAGCTGGGTTAAGAACAAATGCTGGTAATAAAAAGGTGGTCATAAAATTATTGATGGCAAAACAAGTGGGG
>JBBSJX010000076.1:0-13134 GCA_038256825.1 Chitinophagales bacterium | reverse complement strand
GAAGATGCTCTTCAATTGTTTCTGCCTTTTTGTTTTCTGTTTCATCCTGTGCAAACAACGGGTTACTAAAAGTTGTAAAAGTTAACAGCATTGCTGCGAGTATAATGATTGAATTTTTTATATTTTTCATGCATATTTAGTGTCTAAAACTGTTCCTGTTTATCTTAAAATATACATAAGAATTTTTTTTAAACCTGCCTTAACATAGTTTGTTTTTTGAAGAATATAAAGGGATTACTTAACCAGGGATTTTAACTGCTGCTAAAAGATAAAAAGTACAAGAGTGCGACGCAAGAATGCTGCCTGCTGCAATAATGCCGGGAACCAAATAACCCGGCATTGTTTTTTAGGTTATAATAATTAATTAAACCACAAAAATTATGAGCCAGGCATTTGTAAAAGAAAGTGAAGAACAATGGTTACACGAAGTGCCGCCAACTATAAATGCATTGGTGGTATACTTAACCAGGGAAAATAATGGAATACGGGTTTATGAAAAACAAGTTTCCATAAACCCGAAAGATGGTAAGCAGGTGCACCAAATGAGTAATGGTTTGGCTTATGCTAAAGATGATGAAAGAAAATGGTATGTTGCTTATTGATCTGCTTCACTAATTATTTCAACCATTAATTTTGATAAAACCTGGTCCGCTTCGCCGGCCACTTTTATTATTTCCTCAATGTTTACGGGTTGTAAATTATCGGGATCGCACTCATCGGTTACAACACTTATGGCAGCACAGGGTAGGCCAATATGATTAGCCACAATTACCTCGGGAACGGTGCTCATGCCAACAATGTCGGCGCCAATGTTTTTAATATACCTATACTCAGCCCGGGTTTCAAGATTAGGCCCCATAACCGATGCATATACGCCCTGGTGCAAGGGAATATTGAGGCGCGATGCCGAGGCTTTAATTTGTTGATTTAATTGTTGGTTATAGGGACCGCTCATATCAACAAAACGATTGCCGAATGCAGGATCGTTTAAACCCCTTAACGGGTTTTCGGGTTGCAGGTTTATGTGGTCTTCTATCAAAACCAGGTCGCCTTTTTTATACGATAAATTAATACCGCCTGCAGCATTGCTCAACAATAGCTGTTGTACCCCCAATAACTTTAAAACACGAATAGGGAAAGTGATTTCCTGCATACTGTACCCTTCGTAATAATGAAACCGCCCCTGCAACACAATTACTTTTTTATTATTGATGGTACCCAGTATAAGTTGTCCTTTATGAAATTCAACAGTAGCTTCGGGAAAGTTGGGAATGTTATTGTAAGCAATTTGTTTTTCAATGGACAAATGGTTTAATAATCCCCCTAAACCTGTTCCCAATACAATACCCGATGTAGCACCTTCAAAACCTTGTTGCTGTAAAAAGGCTGCTGTTTCTTTAATTTTACTAAGCATATTTAACATTAGTGTTCGGTTATTTTTTATAAAACTAATGTTTATAGCTATGCGTATATGCTTACAATGAAAAAGTTAATAGTACTTGTGGCCATAAGTGCAATGGGCTTACTTAGTTTTGCTACTCCACTACAAATCCAGATTTACCCCGACAGTATTATGAACATTACCGAAGTTTCGCAGCAACTTTTATATGCTGCAAAAACCAAATCTGCAACTGATAGTTTAGTAAAAGTAGTAAGTACTATAAGCGATGAAATGTTGAGTAGCCAACTAACCAACGATGATTTAAAAAAAGCTTTCTGGATAAATATATACAATGCTTTTACACAGGTTAGCCTTACAAAAAATCCTGAAAAATATAAGGACCGTGGCAGTTTTTTTGGTGAAGACCAGATTGAAATTGCAGGTAAAAAATTAAGCCTGGATGATGTAGAGCATGGCCTTTTGCGGCGCAGTAAAATAAAGTGGGCATTGGGGCATCTGAACAAATGGTTCCCTTCATCGTTCGAAAAAAAACACCGTGTTGATACCCTTGATTACCGCATTCACTTCGCTTTAAATTGCGGTGCCAAAAGTTGCCCTCCCATTGCATTTTATAAACCTATACAGTTAGGCAAACAGTTGAACTTAGCCACAAGGGCCTATTTAAATGGTGATGCGGAGTATAACGAGCTGGAAAATATTGTAATGCTTCCTGCTATTATGGGATGGTTCAGAGGAGATTTTGGAGGCAAAAAAAAGATGATGCTTTTGCTTAAAAAGCTTGAGATTGTACCGGAAGGCAAAAACCCTAAAATTAAATTTAGTAGTTACGATTGGAATTTATTTATTGAAAATTATAAGCAGGAATAAACTTACTGTATACCGGTGTTTCATTTGTAAACAAGTTTTGTTTACTATATTAGATTTTTATTGCCATACGAACAGTTAGTATTTTAAACCCATTCTTTTAGATTAAATACCTAATATTTGAAACCAGCTTTAATTGTTTTTGTTCGCAACCCGGTTATTGGACAGGTTAAAACCCGCATAGCAAAAGAATTAGGAAACGAAACTGCACTGGAAGTTTATAAAAAACTCCTGCTACATACCCGATCCATTTTACAGCCACTCAGCATTGATGTATTTGTTTATTATGCTGATTTTATAAATGAGGATGACTTGTGGAATGGGGCTCCATTTATTAAAAGATTGCAGCAAGGTGCCCATTTTGGTGAGCGAATGAAAGATGCTTTTAAAAGTATTTTTGATAAAGGCTATGATCGCGTAGTAATTGTTGGAAGCGATTGCGTTGATCTTTCGTCAGAACTGGTAAATGAAACCATCAATAATCTCGAAGAAATAAATTTTGTAATTGGCCCATCGGAAGATGGGGGATATTACTTACTGGGTTCAAATTTATATTATCCTGCCTTGTTTGATAATAAGCAATGGAGCACCGATACGGTTTGTATGGATACCCTGCGGGATATAGAAAAAACAGATTATTCGGTTTATTTACTGCCTGTTTTAAGCGATGTGGATAATGCTGAAGATTGCAACAAATACAGATCTCTTTTACTTACCTAATAGTATTACTTGCTTTATACAATTACCAAAATTTTTGTTCGACTAGCCCTCCTGATCTTTTGCAGAAAAATTGTTTTTTCCAGTAAAGCAGTACTTGATTCAAAAGGTCCTTTATTGCTGGCGTGCAATCATCCAAATTCGTTTTTTGACGCTGTTTTATTAGGAGCATACTTTAAACGTCCGGTACATTTTTTGGCCCGTGGCGATGCGTTTAAAAATCCCCTGGCCCAAAAAGTTTTAACGGCCTTAAAAGCAATACCCATATATCGCTTGCGCGAAGGCAAAAAATACCTTGCCTTAAACGATTATACTTTTGAGCAGTGCACCCACATTTTAAACGAGGGAGGAATTGTATTGATATTTTCTGAAGGCCTGTGTTTAAATCAATACCAGTTGCGACCGTTAAAAAAAGGCACTGCACGTATTGCACTTAATTCATGGAATAATCATGTACATCATCAACCTTTAAAAATATTACCTGTTAGTTTTAATTACAGCACGTTCAATAATTTTAATAAAGATGTGTTGGTGCATTTTGGAAAACCTATTACACAAGATGATTTGGTAAGCGGTAAAAACGAAGCAGTGCAAATGCTTGAACTGACTAACATAATTTATGAGCGATTGGCTGAAGGTATGTTGCTTGAAGATGGAGACCGGAATAGTATTCAATTTTTACTTAGCCGCTTAAGGCACAACATTCCAGTTTTAAAACAGCAGCAGCAAAGTTTAAAAGCGCCTCACATGAATGAGGCCTTTTTAAAAATGCTGGACGATAAAGATGCTGCCTTAACACGAAGTGAGTGTTGCGTAAACCTGATGGGAGCTGTCATTCTTTTGTTACCGGCAACCGTTGGATTTTTAATACACCTGCCTATCTATTTTCCTATAAAAAACCTGCTAAAAAATAAAACTGCGGGCACTGTATTTTATCATTCGGCCATGTTTGCAAGCCTTCTCGTTTTGTATCCCATTTATTGCACTTGCCTGGGGTTGACCGTATATTTTATCTTTAATTCAACCTTTGCTATACTGGCATTTATTACCCTTCCGGTACTCGCCATAATCTGCCTTCAATTTAAAACCTGTGTAACACGCATTTACAATTATTCAGTCTTAATCAAATCAGATCGGAAGAAGATAAGGCAGATAGTAAATTAATTACCAGGTTAAGGAGAGGAGTTTATATTATTTAGTTTTTTTGGTAGCCAGCAATAGAATTTTTAATCAACATCCTTGTGTCACTCACTTGTACCGCATCTCTTCATTCAGCAATAAACATCCATTTTAAAACGGCAAGTTGCATACTATGTAATTTTATTTAGTGCCAGCATTCCAATCATCCAGTCGGGGAGGGGGCCATCGTTTTTACGATTTTGTAAATTAAGGCTCCAGTTTAATTTTTTAAAAATGGGTACTTTATGTGTTTCAACCAATTCAATCAAAGTTCCATCAGCATCTTCAACATAACAAAATCTTCCGGCGGAGTCTCCCATTGAAAATGAGTTGGCGCTATCAACGGTAAAAGGATAGCCTGACTGCTCAGATTTTTCTTTTAAAAGGTCCATATTCAAAACATCAAAACAAAGGTGTATAAAACCACAATCGCCCCAAAATCTATCCTGGTAAATTTTTGTGGGTTCAAAGTCCAACGCTTCAACCAGTTCAATCTGTACCGATCCCAGTAATTTGCTAAAAGCACCTTTGTTTGATAATGGTTTTTTTAATAACACCCGTTTAAAATGTTGACCATACTGTTCATGGTCCGGTAAGTCGATGGCTGGTGCTGAACCGCTATAAATAACTTCGTTAATTCCCAGAACGGTTTTGTAAAATTTCAATGATTGCTCCAGGTTATGCACACCAATTACAGCACCTACCACACCACCACAAACACCTTGTTTTGTTTTAAACCATTCATCCCCTTCAACAATATTAAAATGGTTGCCGTATATGTCTGTCAGCCAAAAATGCTGGCGATCATCGGGGCTTTCCATTAAGGCAGAAATGGTGCAATTTTTATTTAGGCTAAAATGTTCATGTGCTTTTTTTACATTGCCCGATTTTATTTTGACAGCAAAAATACCAAGGTCGCCAAAGCGAGGTTTAGTTTGTTGTGTAGGTTTACGCGAAGTAAACTGCCAGATTTCAAACCCACCCCCGCCTGATAAATTCATGGAAAGGATTGCATGTCGTTGGTGAACTTCGCTACCGGTATACCGGGTCATTAACGAAGCCTCGGCTTGATCCTCAAATATGAGCACATTCATACCAAACAGTTCTTTGTACAAATGCTTGGCTTCGTTTGCATCGCTAACGCCAATGCCCACCTGTTGAATCCCACTAATTAAACTATTCATGTAATTAATCAATTAAAAACTTTCAATTTCAGGCTGCTGATTAAACTACCTGTATGCCAGCATTTGTTTATAACGTTCCGTCATTTGTTGTTGTGTTGCGCCTTTCCTATACATCTGCACAATGGTGTGATTGGCTCTTTGTACCGTTAGCCAGCTATTGGTATCGTATTTTCTTGCAGAAACCAGGCAAGGTTTTTTAATAATTTTATATTTTGCCTGCTTTCTTGCCCTCGCAACCATTTCGTAGTCTTCCATTATCTGCATGTTTTCATTAAATCCCTTTAATGAATTAAATAAAGTGCGGGTAATAAATAATGTTTGGTCGCCACCTGAGCAAATGGTCCAATCAAAACGTGTGAAAAAAGCATTTACTTTTAACAAGGGACTTTTACTGCAAAATCGTGTTGTATATCTTCCCAGGCCGTAACCTTGTTGTGTTGCTGTAATAATATCAGTAATAAAGTTTTCAGGGGGCAGGGTGTCAGCATGTATAAAATAAAGAATATTAAATCGGGCAAAGGATGCGCCAAAATTCATTTGTGTTGCCCGTCCTTTTTTGGGTGATAGCACCGCTGTTGCGCCTGCTTTAGTAGCCAGCGCCAAAGTATCATCTTTGCTGCCACCATCGGCAACAATTATTTCAATTGGTACGTTTTGAGATTGGCTAAGTAAATAGGTAATCAGCGATGCAATGGTTTCTGATTCATTGTGAGTGGGTATAATAATGCTAATCATGAATTACGGTTACAGGTGTTTTTGTAATTTACTAATTAAGGTAATTAATACAACATCGTAATTTTAAAATTGATTGAAATCTGGTTTTTATTATTTAGGTGATGTACGGATTTACTGCCCAAAAAGTTCGAAATAATAAATAGTGCCGACTATGGTTTTTAATGTACAAGTGTGCGAAACGCCGGTAGACGGTCAAGCTGCAAGGATGCTACATAGTGTGCAATACGCCTGGCTCCAAACAACTAAAAATAGAGGGAATATAGGTTATAAAGGATAAAATAGTGACTTTTTTGCCTTGCTCAAAAAAGGTAAAAAAGTACAAGAGTGCGACGCAACCTAAGCTTCATAGTAGTAATTAAGCCTTGGTCAAAAAAATCTTACTTTCTTTTTTATCCCTTATTAAATATCACTTTTTCAATTTATTTTTCTTAATCAATGACTGTTTGTGTTGGCCTGGCATAATTTAAACTAGACTTCGATAAACGTTTTGCTTGCTTTAAGTTTGCATTTTTTTAAAATGAAAATTGTTTGAGAATGGAGGACGAAAAGGTTGCTTTGTTGTTAATGCCAGCAGTGTTAAATAGTGGTACGGGTTTAATCAGTTCCATTCACATCAGTAAAAAAAATAATTCCATTGATTTATCGGTGCATGAATTAAACCAGCGCGAACTGGGAAAGTTTTATGCAAGGTTGCCTAAGCAGGTTAAAGATTGTTTACTGAACTTTTCAAAGGAATATATTGATTATACAAAGCAGCAAATTAACCAGCGATTTAACCAGCAAAAGGCTGGTGTAAAACGCGAGGTTTTTTTACAAAACGCCCTTACCAGGCACATTCATAAACTTTTTGAAAACCTGAAACCTTTTGTTGAACTGGTAAAGTGGTACCATAAAATACCGCTTGAAAAAGGAAAGTTTAAAACAGGTCCTTGTAAATTCAGCACCTTTAGGCCTAGGCTTAGTTTTGAAGTTATAAAAGTGAAGGATCTGCTTGGTTTAAAAACCGTGGTGCTGGTAAATGAGCATCCTTACAAATTATCAGCATTTACCCGTACTAATTTTTTGCTGGAGAGCAGCAACGAATATTTTATTCTTGCTTATAAAGATTACCAGGTGCTGGAATGGTTGGCTGAAGTTAATATAGCGCAATATGCCAGTGACCCCGTATTGTTTTCGCAGGAAATTTTAGTCAGGCTTGAAGAAGATTATACCGTTAATCGCAACAACCATTTTAGCATAAAGGAAATTGAAATTGCCCCTGTAAACAGGGTAATGCTGAGTGAGCTGAGTAATTCTTTTTTAATGCTCACCCCCCAATGGGTATACGATGGTTATTTGGTTGAAGGGCCATTTAAACAAACAGTTGAAACAATTATAGAAGGTGAAGTTTATGCAATTGTTCGGGATGAGGAACAGGAAAAGGAATTTGTAAAATTGCTTGAATCATTACACCCTGCTTTTGCCAGCCAGCGCAACGGGTATTTTTATGTTTCGTTTGCTGAAGCTCAAAAAAAACAGTGGTTTTTAAAGGCATATCATAAAATGCTTGAGCTGGGCATTGAACTTACGGGAATGGATATGCTGCAACATTTCAGGTATTCGCCTCACAAAGCCGATACAAACGTTACCATTTTAAAGGAGGTAAACCAACAAGTTATTTTAAAAATTGCAGTACAATTTGGAACTGAAAAAATTGATTTGAAAAGCCTGCAGAAAATGCTGCTTGCAGGTCAGAAGGCTATATTATTAAAAGATAGCAGCCTGGGTTTACTAAGTGATGAATGGATGCAACAATATGCAACTATTATAAAGCATGGAAAGGTTGATAAAGACCAGGTTGAGGTTGCACGGTTTGTTGCCATAAGTGAACACAATGCATCCAATGAGCCACAGGTGTTAACCAGATTGGTGAAAGAACAATGGTGGTTAAAATGGCGGAAGTGGCAGAACGATAACGAAACAATATATCCTTTACCAGCTTCAGTTAACGCTACTTTGCGACCATACCAGCAAAAAGGATTTGAATGGCTAACCCTGCTATCCGAAGCAGGTGCAGGTGGTTGCCTGGCAGATGATATGGGTTTGGGTAAAACTTTACAAACCATCTGCTTTTTAGCATACAACATACAGGTTAACCCATCAGCCAATAATATAATTGTTTGCCCTTCCTCGCTTATATACAACTTGAAGCAGGAACTGCTAAAATTTGCACATTCAATTACTACAATGGTTTACCATGGCAATAATCGCAACAAGCACGATCTTGATGGTAATGTGCAGGTAATTATTACCAGCTATGGTACTTTAAGGGCGGATGCCGCTCACTTGCTCGAAAAAACTTTTTCGGTGGCCGTAATAGATGAAAGCCATAATATTAAAAATCCATCGGCACAAATAACAACTGTAGTGAGCATGCTGAAAGCAATAACCCGGATAGCTTTAAGTGGAACACCAGTAGTTAACAACACCTTCGACCTGTACTCGCAGTTAAACTTTGCTTTGCCGGGAATGTTTGGCAGTAAAGATTTTTTTAAAAGGGAGTATGCCGATGAAATTGATCGCAACCACGACGAAGAAAAAATTAAAGCCCTTCATAAACTTACCGCACCTTTTATATTGCGACGCACCAAGGAGCAGGTGGCTAAAGATTTACCTGGAAAATCGGAAATGATTTTGTGGTGTAATATGCACCGGGATCAACAGAACTTATATAATGATATTAAAGACCAGATAAGGAGCAGCCTGTTTTTGGATATAAAAAATAATGGGTTGGGTAAAAGTAAACTGGCGGTTATTCAGGGCATGTTAAAATTGCGGCAGGTATGTAATTCGCCACTGTTATTACCGGTTAACGAGCAGCAGCAATGCACCCAATCAGTAAAAACCGAAATACTTGTGCAGGAGTTACAAAATATATTAGGGCAACATAAGGCTTTGGTGTTTTCGCAATTTTCATCCATGCTGAATTTATTAGCCAAAGACCTTGATAAAAAAGGAATAAAATATTTCCACTTTGATGGGCAGACACCTGCAGCAAAACGTGCTGAATTGGTGAACGCTTTCCAGGAAAAAGACTGCACTACCCATTTATTTCTGATCAGTCTTAAAGCCGGGAATACGGGGCTAAACTTAACTGCTGCTGATTACGTATTTCTTTTTGATCCGTGGTGGAATACTGCGGTGGAGCAGCAGGCAATCGATCGGTCGCACCGCATTGGCCAAACCAAAAATGTGTTTGCATATAAAATCATTTGTAAAAACACTATTGAAGAAAAGATCATCCAATTACAACTGCGCAAAAAGAAACTGGCGGAAGAACTGGTAACAGAAGATGACGGTTTTATGCGCAATTTAAACGAAGAGGATATTCAATTTTTATTTAGTTGATGAATTTTTTAATCATTTCAAAAGGAAAAATTAGTTTCTTTTTGATATAAATTGGTTTGGCTATACAATAAAATATATGCTAAAACGTTTTACAGTCAAGGGTTTTGGTAAACATAGTAACTGTTTGGTATCATTAAACAGTGATTAACTTGGTTATATATGTACCATCATCACGTTTACCTTTACAATAGAAATTTTGGAAAAGGAAAAGAAGTAGAGTGATAAGAGGAAAAAGCTTTTTAAACTTCACCAGGATTTAGGGTTCGTTAAAAATATATTTTTTAAGATTTTCATATGGCAAGCAATCGTTAAAGGTCGCTCCGTTTCTACGGAGGGGCCATTTTTTTTTGATCCCATTACATGTCAAAAATTTAGAAAATGGTTAGCCGGCATTTTATCTTTAGTCGGCCTCGGTTGTAGCCTGACCGACCTTTGGCGGTTCACTCACTTGTACAGTATAATTATGGCAGCTAGTTGAGTTGTTCCCTGAGGATAAAATAAAAAACCATTCAACAAACCAGGTTTTTTAAAACCCCGGCAATTGAATGGCTTATACAAATGATTTATATAAATCAGAAATAATTATTAAAATTAGCTACCCCTGTTAGCCCCGGTAGAACGTACCACCTTTGTAACTGCGGCCGGCTTAGATCCACCCTTTATGAATTTCGATCCTTTTGCAGCGCTTTTTTGACCCTTAGCAGAAGTGGCACCAGCTTTCTTATTGTTTGTAGGTAACGACATAATTTAAAATTTAGTTATTACAAATATAGTACAATGCCTTTTTGCCCAACCGCTCAATTTTACCATAAAAAGTTAATCTGCTTAAGCGCATCTGATACATCCAACCACCTAACTAAAGTTTTGAAATACTATAAATCCCTTGCAGTTTGGTATCGGTTACGTAGCTTACTTTCATAAAAAAATGATAATGAAAAAAATATTGCTGCTGCTTTTACTGGCTGCTGGAAATGACATTATAGCCCAAAAAACAGATTTACGTGCAAAAGTTACTGTTGCCGCCGATAAGATTGAGGAAAAAATGCTGGGTTGGAGGCGTGACCTGCATGAGCATCCCGAATTAGGCAACCGCGAATTTAGGACGGCAGATATAATAGCAAAACATTTAAAATCGCTGGGTATTGAAGTTACAACCGGGGTGGCAACTACCGGAGTGGTGGGTATATTAAAAGGTGGCAAGCCCGGGCCTGTGGTTGCTTTAAGGGCCGATATGGATGGGCTACCGGTGATTGAGCGTGCCCCTGTTCCTTTTGCTTCTAAAGTTACCTCTACCTATAATGGTATGGAGGTTGGTGTAATGCATGCCTGCGGGCATGATACCCACGTTGCCATATTAATGGGAGTAGCTGAAGTACTAGCAGGAATGAAAAAGGATTTAAATGGTACTGTAAAGTTTATTTTTCAACCGGCTGAAGAGGGAGCTCCAAAAGGTGAACAAGGTGGTGCAGAGCAAATGGTAAAAGAAGGGGTATTGGAAAATCCAAAAGTGGATGTGATTTTTGGTTTGCATATAAACGCCCAAACCGAAGTAGGAAATATTACTTATCGCCCGGGTGGTACTATGGCGGCGGTAAATGATATGAAAATTATTGTAAAAGGCAAATCGGCGCATGGTGCTTATCCATGGGTTTCTATTGATCCTATTGTGGTTTCGGCACAAATAATTAACGGCCTGCAAACCATTGTAAGCCGTAACCTGAATGTTACTGAAAATGCAGGTGTGGTAACAATCGGATCCATTCATGGCGGAAACAGATCCAACATTATTCCTGAGCAGGTGGAGTTAACAGGCACCATTCGTGCTTTATCTCCTGAAGATGAGAAAATGTTGGTTGCGAGGGTAAGACAAATTGCAGAAAAAACTGCGGAAGCAGCAGGCGCTACCGCCGAAGTTTATATTCCTTATTCAAATCATTATCCTGTAACATATAACGATATCAAATTAACCGAAAAGATGCTTCCAAGTCTACAGAAGACGGCTGGTGCCGAAAATGTGAAACTGGTGAACGCTGTGACCGGTGCAGAGGATTTCTCTTTTTTTCAACAAAAAGTTCCGGGTTTATTTTTCTTTTTAGGTGGTTTGCCTAAAGGAAAAGATCCAAAAACATCTGCTCCGCATCACACGCCTGAATTTTTTATAGATGAAAGTGGTTTAAAACTGGGCATTAATGCTATAGCTAACCTAACCATCGATTATATGAATGCTGCAGGGAAATAATTATTCTGTCATTCATTCTGGTATAATTATTTACCGGATTGATAATTGCAAATTATTAGTTTATGATTATGGAAAAGGAAATAGTTAAACCACGTTTAAAGCCCACTGAAAAACATTGTCCCCGGTGTGGCGAAATGATGGTGATAAATGAAGAAGAAGATTGTACCGAATGTCATCATTGCGGTTATATTGATTGTGGTGATGAAGAAGAGGAGTAATGAAGGTTATCGGTAAAAATCTTATTATAAAAAGGGTTGAAAGTAGAGTTAACTTTCAACCCTTTTATTTTATGGAAGATTGCTTTAATATAATTTTACCAGGCTGGGTTTTGCTTACATATTGCCAGATCCACATAATGGTAAAAGAGGGAATGAAATCAGCAAAAGGTAAAATTTCCTCAGCAAAGTTGAAAATACCTCCAAAAGCGCCTTTCAGTCCTCCAAAAGATTTATAAAAAATAAACGCTGAAACAGGTGCCCAAATAATATCGGAAAATTCGCCCAATACGGGAATGGCAAAGGATGCATATCCTGCAAGGTCCATAATTAAACAAAAAATGAGTGATGGCAGCGGTTTACTTTCCTGTAGTTTATTCATAGAAATGATTAATCAAATAACTTACCAAACTTTGTGCCTTCGCAGGATGTACGTGCGCTGATACAAATTTTACAATTAAAGATGTATGCATGATAAGGGATTAACGTAAAATGTTTCCACACTTTGACAATAATATGGTTAGCCTACTTGTTGCTATAAAAAACTGAATTTGAACCGAGCGTGGCAACGATGATGCCATATAATCATAAGCTGGTACCCAAAAAACTTTTAAAAAAGATACCTCATAATTAAGTTATGGAACCACTAAGCATGGTTTACTTTATGCAAAGTATTGGCAGATCTTACTTCGTGTGGTTTTGTAATAGCTCCCATAACATAACCATAGGCAAAATAGGCAACCATAGTTGCTACTATAAATACGCCGGGCGAATCAATGGTAGCACTACTACTCATTACCGACATGGGGAAAAGCATGATCATAGTAACCACGTAAGGTATGATGCTATAGATGAGGCCCCGAACGGCAAATGGCCCCTTAAACTCGTCGCGGAAAAAATAAACATATACAAAGGCAAGTATTATACCCATAATAAAATGCATTACCCACCCAATAAGCGGGGTGGTGTGGGTAAACTCGGCCAGCATTTTTCCATAATCTATTCCGGGAATTCCAACAGCATCGGCAAGCAGCATTAAAACAGTAATTACCGCAGTGCCTATAAGCCCTCCTAAAATTGAAGTTTTCATTTTATTTTCCATGGTAAAAGGTTTAGTTATAAAGTTCGTCTAAAAAAACGGGCATTTTAAGTAAAAGAAATGTGTAAAGAATTGTTTTACTGTTATTACGATTTTTGATGTTTTATTGCTGT
>JBBSJX010000075.1:0-13179 GCA_038256825.1 Chitinophagales bacterium | reverse complement strand
TACAATTATATACACTTCAGGTACAACTGGCACACCTAAAGGGGTAATGCTTAGCCATAGCAACATTTACAACAACGTACTTTTTTCAAAAATAAGTTTTCCATTTCCCAATGCGCCTCATACAAAGGTGCTGAGCTTTTTGCCGCTAAACCATATTTTCGAAAAACTGGCCACTTACATTTACTTGTTTAGCGGTATCGGTATTTACTATGCCGAGAGCCTTGAGACCATTGGCGATAATCTTAAGGAAGTTAAGCCCGATGGATTTACCACCGTGCCACGCCTATTGGAAAAAGTATTTGAAAAAATTATGACCAAAGGCAGCGAGTTAACCGGGGCCAAACGCAAATTATTTTTTTGGGCGGTTGATCTTGCCGAAAAATACGATAACAAAAAGAGTGGTGGATTATTGTACAACCTGCAACTGGCCATTGCAAACAAACTCATTTTTAATAAATGGCGCGAGGCTTTAGGAGGCAATGTGTCCTTTATTATTTCGGGGGGTGCTGCCTGCCAGGTTAAATTATTGCGCATTTTTAACGCCGCAAAAATTCCGGTGTACGAAGGTTATGGCCCAACCGAAAACAGCCCGGTTATCAGCATTAATCGCCGCGATGCAAATAACGATATGCGGTTTGGAACCGTAGGCCCTCCTATTGATGGAAGTGAAGTTAAAATTGCCGATGATGGAGAAATTTTAGTTTCAGGCCCGTGTGTAATGGTTGGATATTATAAGAGGCCCGACCTTACGGATGAGGTGCTGATAAATGGCTGGCTACATACCGGTGATATAGGCATGTGGGTGGAGGACAGGTTTTTGAAAATTACAGATCGCAAAAAAGAGTTGTTTAAAACCAGCGGGGGAAAATATGTTGCGCCACAACCCATCGAAAATAAATTAAAAGAAAGTAAGTATGTGGAGCAGGTTATTGTTGTAGGCGCCGAAAAGAAATTTGTAGCTGCTTTAATTGTTCCGTCGTTTGCCATGCTAAGGGAGTATATGCGTGAAAACAACATTGTGTTTACCACCCCGCAGGATGCCATTAACAATCCTAAAGTGATTGAATTTTATAAAGAACTGGTTGAATCGTTTAATAAATATTTTAACCACGTTGAGCAAATAAAAAAGTTTGAATTATTACCACGCGAGTGGAGTATTGACAGCGGTGAAATGACACCAAAAATGAGTTTGAAACGCAAAGTAATTATGGAAAAATTTCGTGATGCCATTGACCGCATTTATGTCTGAAATTTTAAAAAATCACGATCTATTACCGTTGCACAAAGAACTAAAAGCCCCAACGGATTGCGACGCAACGATGCTGCTATAAAAAACTTAAGCCGGTACCAAAAACATTTTACAAAGTTAATTGAGGTTAAAAGATTTTATGGGCCTGGCGGTAACACCTTATTCATCATCGTTGCGTCGCACACTTATACTGCAAAGCCTTACTCATCATTATTTTCATTAGTGTATCACTTGATTTTAATATTTATAATTGAGTACAAGTTTCCTCAGCACCCAAAGCTTTTAATTATACAGCAGGCTATTCCTGGTAAAATTTATATACAAAAAGAGGTACGATTTTTCTAAATATGGATTTGCGCCTGAAGCACTTCCATTATGAATACAACCATTATTACCGAAGACCAGATTGCCATTATTCCCAAGCGGAAAATCAAATCGCTTATTAACGATCCTGAAAAAACTGCGGCGGCGGTAAACCTTATTTATGTAAACGACTCGCAGGAGGGAATTAAACGCATAAATAAAAAAGCGGGGTTCGATTATAAGTTTAAAGGCAAAATAGTAACCAACAAAGAGCAATTGGTGCGCATTAAAAGCCTGGTACTTCCACCGGCCTGGCAGGATGTATGGATTTGCAGCCTGCCCAACGGGCACCTGCAAGCCACGGGCATTGATGCGAGGGGTCGCAAACAATACAAGTATCATTCGTTATGGAACAGCCTTAGAAATCACACCAAGTTTTACCGTTTACATTCTTTTGGAGAAGTGCTTCCTGAAATAAGGTTGAAGTTAGAAAAAGACCTTTCACTGCCTGGTATGCATGTGCGCAAAGTTTTGGCAACCGTAGTGAGCCTGATGCAACGTACAAATATCAGGATTGGCAATTGTAGCTACGAAAAAATCTATGGCTCGTATGGGCTTACCACTTTAAAGGACAAGCACGTTAAAGTGAAAGGAAGCACCGTTAAATTCTCATTTAAAGGTAAAAAAGGAGTTTATCACGATATTAATTTAAAAAGCAGGCGCCTTTCACAAATTGTGAAAAATTGCCAGGATATTCCGGGCAAGGAGTTGTTTCAATATTATGATGAACAGTGTAAACGGAAATCCATTGATTCCGGTATGGTAAACGATTACATAAAAGAAATTAGCAACGGCGATTTTACGGCAAAAGATTTTAGAACATGGGCAGGTACCGTGCAAACCTTACTTGCTTTTAAAGAACTGGGCTTTAGCGAAACGCAAACGGCTGTAAAAAAGAATATTGTTGCAGCTTTGGATGTTGTGTCGCAACTACTGGGCAATACGAGAACGGTTTGTAAAAAATATTATGTACACCCACTCATCCTAAATCTTTACGAAACCAATACGCTTGATAAATACTTGAAGCAGTTGGAGCAATTTGAAAAAGATGATGAAAAATCTGATCTCACCTCGGAAGAAAAGTTGTTGATGCGCATATTGGAAACCAATTAAAAAAAGGCGAACCTTAAAATCAAAACTGATTTCAAAATTCACCTTTGGAGTACAGATGCGGTTTAATAGATTTCCTTTCCGTTTAATAATCTGACTTATATCCTAAAAAAGGATATAAAGGAGATTCACTTTTAATATTTTTTCTGAAGTAAGAGATAGCCTTTGAAATAAAACTATCCGAATCTTTATTTTCCATTTTTGAAACCTGGGTATTAACCAGGTTACCTACAATGTCATCAAGCGAAACCTCCGTCATAATTGCCGAAGCTTTTTTAGAAATATAGCCTAAACCAAACCCAACAATGGTGTTAACCATGGTTCGTTTAACTTCTGGAATTTCGGCCAACCTGCTAAACGTATTTTTTAATAAATTTTGTGGTTTAAGCTCTCTTTTTACAACAGTAAATTCCTGCTTTATTTCAACTTGCTGCAACTGTTTTCTTTGCTCAAGTAAAGCAATTGCTTTTCTTAGTTCTTCTTGTGTAGTTATTTGTCCCATGTAGTATTTTTTACAAATTTTTGAAGAAACATCTTTACAATGGGGCCTTTAATCCACTTGTTCTTACTCTTATACAAAACAAGTCCGGCGAGTGCATATAAAGCAGCGAGAATAAAAAATCCGTAATACGATTTACCTAAAAGATCTCCTATTAGTAATGCCAATCCAATATTAACTATAATAAAAAAGATAAAGAAAATTAGAAACATAGCAATTCCTGCTGCAATATTTGATGCAACGTCCGATGCTTTGTCAACAATCTTCAGTTTAAATAATTCCAGTTGGGTTTCAACATATGCATGGCTCTTATTTACCAACGATTCTATTAAAGTTATAGTAGGTCTACTCATAGCTGTTTTTTATATTTCACCGGAACTTGTAGTACAAGTTTGCGGAAAAAATTAAGATTGGTACGATGGCCGGTTTGTATCGGTAGCACCAGTATTCATATTGGTATTACCTTGGGTATAATTATCCGCCATAGATGCTGCCTTGTCTTTTCCCTTATTGATAAGATCCGAAGCACCTTCCTTAGCGCTTTCATATTTATCGGCAATACCATCTACCAAATCCGAAAATTTCTCTTTCAAATTATTGGCAACGTCCTTGCTTCCTTCTCCTAATTTTCTCCTGGTTTCCATACCAGCCTCGGGAGCAAATAAAACGCCTAAAATAGCACCTGCTGCAGCGCCGGCTAATACGCCTAATAATACTTTTGATCCTGAATTCATAATAATTGATTTTAAAAGGTAAATAATAATTTATTAAATGTTTGTAACAAATAGTTTAAAAAAACAATGCCAAACTTCCTAAGCTTCAAGGTTATTCAAATAAATGTGGATACCCCTATTAAAAGTATGTGGGGAATTAATTTCCCAGCCATCCTCTTCTTAAAAAATTAATAAGGAATTTATAATAAAGCAGTTGCACAAGTAGCACAATATTTTTTTAAGGAACTTAAAGAACTTTTTAGTGAGTTGAATGGATATCAGAATATCGCCATATCCGGCAAAAATAAAAAAATACAGAAAGCACTAAATACGAAAAGTTTGTTTGATGATTTAAACCAATGAAATTCACCTTCTTTATAAATATCCATGATTACTAAATTTGCCTTTTCATTGGCTTTATTTACTTTTTTCTCTTTTCCCATATTATCCTGCAGTTGACGGTATAAAATGGATGGCAACAAAATGCTGCTACTATTTCGTTTGCAGAAAGTAAGTTGATGGAAGATGCTTGCGGCCAAAGTTTGTTTGATTCAAAAATTTCAGAAGAAGCGATAACCAGAAGTCTATTACCCGACACAGAAAGTATTGTTGCTACTGTTATAAATTAAAACAACAATTTGATAAACCAGTTAAAGGAACTTACTTTCCAAAAATCAATTAAAATGGAGTTAGGCATTACCTATGAACAAAAAAATTGCTATTGCTCATTTAAAAACAAGCTACAAAATTTTTATGTTGGCGTTAATCTTACTGCATAATTTAAGTAGTAAAGACAGTTTAAGATTTACAATAGCAAGGGTAATTAATTAATAAAAACAATTTTATTTTGAAAGCAGAATATATAGGATGATTGCAGGCGTATTACCCTCTACTTCACTATTGCCACAATTAATAAAATTAATAAAAGAAAAAAAGCGGAGGAGTATGTGTTGTTATGCTGATCACTTAATGACCGGAATTGCTTTTTGGATTTACTTTGAAATCATGCGAGAATATCAACCTATCAAAAAATAAGTTAAGATCTTTTTTTACATCTCTTTATTTATTAATAACTTATCATTTTAGTTGGCATTGATTTTTTATGTACATGATTTTATCACCCAAAATAATCTTCATGAAAACGAATGTACTAATAACCTCGCTGGTAATATTAAGTTTGTCACTTACAAGTTGCGAAGCAATTGGCGGAATATTTAAAGCAGGTATGTGGATAGGTGTTATTATTGTTATAATTGTTATTGCACTTATTTTATGGCTAGTTAGAAAAGTAAAAAATTAATTATTGCTTTTCTACCAGGTACTTCCAATATCGTTTTGGAACGTGTTGCACATGTAATCGTAAATTTTTTCGGGCAGTTATATTGGTAGATTTAAAATAATCTTTCCATAGTTGTTGATATAATGCTTCCTTATCATCAAACCAACTGGTATTATTAACTGGTGATTGATTAAAGTGGTAATTAATATCAACAACTTTTTCTTTATTATAGTACAACCCATAACCACGTTTTAAATCATAAATTATCCATTGTTGATCGGCATACCTGTTTTTAAAGTGAGGCATAATTAAGGGCAGCACATTAAAGTCAGGTTCAATAGTTGCAAAATATATCTGATCCTTTGTGAGGCTAAAACGGATAAAAGCTTCCATCCTATGTTTTTCCCTGTGCAATTTGCGCTCTATCTGGGCCACTTCTAAAACATAAAGGTTTCCAAAATCCTTCTCAACATTTTCTTTGCTATTAAACAGGTATTTTACATAACCAATAAAAATTTGCTCCATATCTGCAAGCTCCGACAGGTATAAACACAACACATTGTGCTGAGTTATTTTACTTGCTTTTTTGGCTAAACCTTTCCACACCCTGGCAGCCTTTTCCTTATCGGATATTACATTTTTTACAGGATCGAATAGATTTAAAACAGGGGTTTGTTGTTTTTGTATTTTACTGTCAAAAAGTTTGTGATCAAACACCTCAAAGGCGCAGGTTAACAAACCTTCAAAGCTACCATCGTAAGTTAAAATTGTATTCATTTTGCAATCCTAATTCTTCTATTTTTTTTAATACCAGCTGTTGTAACAATAGCATCATCGTTGCAGTCTTGACCGACCTTCGGCGGTTCGCAATCACTTTATCAGCATCGCTTTTATCATCTTATTAAAGATTAAAAATTGTATTCACCGTGGTCTTAAACATTTTTCAATATTTTAAAATGTATTCCTGTTAATATAAATGCCTCATTAAAAAACAACCTGCTTTTCAATAGAACTACTATAGTACAAGAGTGCGACGCAACGGCTGTTGATTAGTTAATCGTATGCTGGGTCCAAAAAAACCTAAAACAATTGCAATTGGTTATTGGCTTTAACCTGGTATTTTGATTTACTATCGGCCAGTATAAACTGGCGTATTTTAATTTCAGACTGGTCCTTTTTTTCAAGCGGGCGATCGCCACAATGAATAAAATATTTTGCCCTGTTTACCGCTACTCCCATTTTAGATAAATGATCCCAACCCAGCTTTGAAAATTTTCGTGCAGCTATTATTTTGCTTACTGATTTCAAACCTATACCCGGCACGCGTAGCAACAGGTGTTGATTGGCCCTGTTAATATCAATAGGAAATTGATGCATATTGCGTAATGCCCAGCTAAGTTTAGGATCAATGTCGGTATCTAAAAAAGGATGTTCTTCGTTTAACAATTCATTTACCTCAAACCCATAAAAGCGCATTAACCAATCGGTTTGATACAGCCTGTTTTCACGCAGCACCGGAACTTTTGTACCGATGGCCGGTAAGCGCGTATCGTTACTAATGGGAACATACCCCGAATAATAAACGCGTTTTAATTTATACGATTTATACAAGGCATTTGCTATATACATAATATCCATGTCCGATTCGTTGGCTGCACCAATCACCATTTGCGAGCTCTGGCCGGCAGGTGCAAACAAGGGGGTATGTTTAAGTGTCCGTTTCTCTTCTTTAAATTTTATAATCTCATCTTTTACCAGGCGCATTGGATCCAACATTTCCTTCCGGCTTTTGTCGGGGGCTAAAAGCTTCAAACCACTTTCGGTAGGGATTTCAATGTTCACACTAAGCCTGTCAGCATATAAACCCGCTTCTTTCATTAATTCGTCGCTGGCTCCGGGTATAGTTTTAAGGTGTATGTAACCATTAAAACGATGCTCCTGTCTGAGTTTTTTTGCAACCCTTACCAATCGTTCCATGGTATAATCAGCATTTTTAAAAATGCCTGAACTTAAAAACAAACCTTCTATATAATTACGCCTGTAAAAATTGATGGTCAGATCAACTACTTCTTCAACAGTAAAGGCTGCGCGTTTTATATCATTACTCTTGCGAGACTGACAATAGGCGCAATCAAATATGCAATAATTGGTAAGTAAAATTTTAAGCAACGAAACACACCTGCCATCTTCGGTATACGAATGACATATTCCCATACCGGTAGAATTACCCAATCCTTTATTATCGTTATTACGCTTACTACCACTGGATGCACACGACACATCGTATTTGGCAGCATCTGAAAGTATTTGAAGCTTCTCCCGAACCCGTTCCCACATACTAAATTATTTAACTGCAAATTACTAATTATATTAGCAACTATCCTGTTAATTAATCCGATCATTTTGCTGAGGAATATATTCCACACACCCATTAAAAAATATTAAATTTCTTATTGATTTCATTGATTTACTGAGAATTATCAAAAAAATAAGACAAATAAATAATGGTGTAACATTTGTGTATTTGAAGGTTAACAATTCTCACTCTCTTTAAAGTTGTGATACAGATTTATGGAAAAAGAAAAGGAAATAAAAAAAAAACATCGAAGTGTTTTAGCTAAAATTGGAAGAATTTTTACCATCACCATCCTCTCTATAATTACATTAATCATTCTGGTATTAATACTAATTCAAACTGATCCGGTTCAAAATTTTGCGCGTAAGAAAGTAGTATCCTTTTTAGAAAATAAGTTAAAAACCCGGGTTGAAATTGCTAAAATAGATATTGACTTTCCTAAAATGTTGGTTTTAGAAGGGGTATATATTGAGGATCTTTCGAAAGACACTTTAGTTGCGGGTAAACAGCTCAAGGTAGATATTGATATGTTTAAACTTCTTAAAAGCGAAATCCAGATAAATGAAATAAAGCTAAACCAAGTTACAGCCAAAATAAAACGTGAACTTCCTGATACCACTTTTAATTTCCAGTTTATTATTGATGCTTTTGCAACTGCACCAACTCAACCAACGGACACGGCAGCTTTAAAATTGGCCATTGATAAAATAATAGTAGATAAAAGCAGGTTTGTTTTTAAAGATGTAGTTACAGGTAATGATGTTGATATTTATATTAATCATTTTGACACACGGATTACCAAATTTGATTTAGATCATATTGCTATTGAAGTACCAAAAATTACTTTAAATGGATTGCGTGGTAAGATTAAGCAGACAGCTCCTATTGAGGTTACAACAGAAGTTACTAACCCCGACTCTACTGTATCTGGAGAAGCGCCGGCATTTTTAAAATTCTCCAACCAGCAAACTTTACTCAGCGATATAGATATTGAATATGTAAATAAAGTTTCTAATATTTCTACCCGGATGATGGTGGGCAGATTAAATATTTTTCCTAAAAAACTTGACCTGGAAACTTCGGAAATTATTTTAGATAAGATAGCCTTGAAAAACCTGGATGGTAATGTTGTACTGGGTAAAAGCGGTGGAAGCGGAGATAATATAAAATTTACAAATGAAAAAGGGGAAGAAGTAGTGGCTCCTTTGCCATGGATGGTAAGCATTAACTCAATTGAGCTGGATAATAACAATTTTAAGTTTGATGACGAATCGCAACGCAGGCTTTCAAGAGGAATGGATTTTGCGCATATGGATATAAAAGATTTTTCTGCGCACCTGGAAGATTTTTATTTTCACAATGATACCATCTCAGGCATCATTACCCAGGGATCGATGAAAGAAAAAAGCGGGTTTAATTTAACAAATTTTGAAACCCAATTTGCCTATGACAATAACGGGGTTAAATTAAATGATTTACTTATTAAAACACCTGGAACAACAATTAAAAGAAGCGCAGTAATTCGCTATCCTTCCCTGGCAGGCATACAAAAAAATCCCGGTTTGATGGAGTTGGATATTAATATAGACAATAGCAAAATTCAGGTAAAAGATATCCTGACCTTTATGCCTGAGCTGGCAGCACAACCCGCATTTAAAAACCCAAACAGCACACTATTTATAAATACCCAGGTTAAGGGAAGTGTTGCAAGATTAATAATTGACCGTTTTCAATTCAGGGGATTACAACAAACTAATATTGATGTAGCAGGTACCATTTATGGCTTACCCGATCCTAATAATGTTAATGCAAACCTGAGCATTCGAACATTTAAAACCACCAGGGGAGATATATTATCTGTAACTCCCCCCAATACTATTCCTCCAAACATAACCATTCCGCAAACCATGGCATTGAGCGGAACTATAAAAGGAGGCATGGCAAAGGCATATGCTGATTTAAATATTAATACCAGCCTGGGCTCTGCAAAAGTTAAAGGCACCCTAAGCAATGCCATGAACCCGGCAACCGCCAGCTATAATGCAACTATTTCAACTACCAATTTAAATGTGGGTGTGTTAACTCAAAACCAGGACATGGTGGGGCTGGTTAGCGCAACTTTTTCGGCCAAAGGCACCGGGTTTAATCCGGAAAAAGCAAATGCTAATATTAAAGGAAATATCATTTCAGCAAATATTAAAAATTACAATTACCGCAACCTGAATTTTAATGCATCTATAAAAAACCAACACATAATAGCCAATGCCGACATGCAGGATCCCAACCTGGATTTTAACTTAAAAGCCGAAGGTGACATAGGTGGCGAACTACCGGGTTTTAGCCTTATTGCAGACATTGACAGTATTAAAACAAAACCACTTAACCTAACGCCCGACGCATATGTTTACAGGGGTAAAATACAAGCAAACTTTCCTCAACTAAACCTGGATGCGCTGGAGGGCAATGCGTTTATCACAAACTCATTATTGGTAATGAATGACCAGCGTGTTGCTTTGGATACCCTTTCATTAATAGCTGACTATGTAAACAATCAACAGATTATAAAATTCAGGACACCATTTTTAAATGCAGTTATCCAGGGCCAATATAAAATTCAACAGATGGGTGACATAATGATGGAAACGATTCAACCTTATTTTGCCATAAACCCTACAACCAAACCAGTATATGTTGATCCATACAACTTTACTATAGAAGCTTCTATATACGACCATCCAACTATCCGCGCTTTTGTACCTACAATTACAAGGCTTGATCCCATAACCTTAACTGCAAAGTTTTCCAACACCGATGCTTTACAGGCAGATGTAAATGTTCCGTTTGTTGCAATGGGTGCGAATAAAATTGAAAACCTTCATTTAGTTGCCAACAGCTCCGATGACAGTTTAAAATTTGTTACTACTTTCCAACAATTCAGGAGTGGAACCAGCATTACCCTTAACCAAACTAAACTTGAGGCATCGCTGGCTGATAACCAGGTTAATTTTGATTTGCTTATTAAAGACAAATCAGCAACTAATAAATATCATTTAGGAGGATTACTTTCTAAAACAGTTAACGATAATTTTTCTCTGCATTTAAACCCTGAAAACTTTTTATTGAACTATGACACATGGGATGTATCTCCCGACAATCTATTAAGTTTTGGAACCAACCTTATAAATGCGTACAACTTTAATTTAAGTAGAAACAACCAGCAGTTAAGTATAAACAGCACTTCCAGCGACAGCAGCAGCCCGATGCAGGTTTTGTTTACCGACTTTAAAATATCCACCTTAACTGCCTTTGTTCAGTCCGATTCTTTGTTTGTTGATGGAACTATTAATGGCAATGTTTTGCTTAAAAACTTAATGACACAGCCCAATTTTACCACCGACCTTACTATAAATGCACTGGCGGTAAACAAGGATACGCTGGGAAATTTAAATGCTAAAATCAACAATAATGTAGCGGACATATTTGCTACGGATATAACCCTTGTTGGTTACGGCAACGACTTGAGTTTAACGGGTACCTATAACATGAAACCCAACATAACCAATAATCTTGATCTTTTATTAGACATAAGGAAAATAGAACTTGCAACATTGGAAGGCGTTAGTATGGGAATGCTTACAGAGGCTTCTGGTTATTTGAGTGGTAAAGTAAAAATTGATGGCTCAACTGAAGCACCTAAAATAGTAGGAGGTTTATCGTTTAATAATACTGCTTTTACAGTTGGTATGATTAATAGCCAGTTAAAAATTGATAACGAAACCATTAGTTTAGATAACAAAGGGATAAAATTTGACACCTTTACTATAAAAGATTCAGCAAATAATAGTTTAGTAATTGATGGAAATGCATATACCACCAACTTCATCAATTATCGTTTTGACATGACGGCTAATGCTGATAATTTCAGAGCCGTAAATAGTTCAAAACGCGATAACCCTCCTTTTTATGGCCAGCTTTATTTTAATAGTGCCATCAGCATTAAAGGAACAGAACTGGCACCGGTAGTAGATGGCGATATCCGTATAAATGAAAATACCAATTTTTACGTTGTTATACCGCAACCTGAACCTGGAGTTGTTGATAGAAAAGGTGTGATTGAATTTGTTGATATGGATGCTCCTGAAAACGACTCGCTGTTTTTAGCTACGCTAAAAAATTACGATTCAACCTTCAATAAGTCGCAGCTAACCGGCTTTGATATTTCAGTAAATATTGAAGTGGTGAAGGAAGCAACATTTAACATTATTGTGGATGAAGGAAATGGTGACTTCCTTAAACTTAAAGGTGAAGCCAATTTAAACGGTGGAATAGACCCTAGCGGTAAAATTACCCTGACAGGAACCTATACCATTGATGAAGGAGGTTACGAACTCTCCTTCAACTTTATACGCCGCCGGTTTGACATGAAGAGAGGAGGCCAGATAACCTGGACAGGAGAGCCAACTACTGCAGATATTAATGCTACTGCTATTTATGTAGCAAATACATCTCCAATCGATCTTGTAGGTAACCAGGTTCAACAATCATCCAAGGCTATTTACATGCAAAAGCTGCCTTTCGAGGTGCATTTAATTGTTACGGGCCAGATTATGCAGCCCATCCTAACCTTTGACGTTATCCTTCCAACAGAAAAAAATCTAAGAGTATCCAACGAGGTTATAACTACTGTAACCACAAGGTTAGAGCAATTAAGAACAGAACCCTCTGAATTAAATAAACAGGTTTTTGCATTACTGTTATTAAACAGGTTTGTATCTGAAAATCCATTTGAAAGCAATGGTGGCGGAGGTGGATTTAGTGCCGGAACTTTTGCACGCCAAAGTGTAAGCAGGATATTAACCGAACAATTGAATAAGCTGGCTTCCGATCTTGTAGGAGGAGTTGAAGTAAATTTTGACATTAATTCTACCGAGGATTACACCACCGGTGAAATGCAAAACCGCACCGATTTTGGTGTAAACTTATCCAAACGTTTATTGAATGACCGATTGAGGGTAAGCGTTGGAAGTTCATTTGAATTAGAAGGGCCGCAGCAGAGCACTCAAAAAAGCAGTAGTAATGTTATTGGTAACGTTTCGGTGGATTACCTGTTAAGTGCCGATGGGCGCTATATGCTAAGGGGATATAGAAAGAATAATTACGAAGCAATACTGGAGGGATATGTTATTGAAACGGGATTGAAATTTATTATGACTGTAGATTATAATAAATTCAGCCAGATATTCTCGGACAGGAAAGTAAGAAGAGAACAGAAAAAGGTAGAAAAAGAAATAAATGATTCTAAGCCGGATTCCACCAAAACTTCAGGGATCCTTATTAATAAATCAAATCGCACTTCTAAACCAGAACAGGATATTGTTTTGATTGAAAAACAATCTGCAGACAATAGAAAAAATATACCTGTATTAGACAATGATTTTACAGATGAAAATTAGAAACCCGAACTTTAATTATACAATTTTAGCTACATGCCTTTTTGTTGGGATTTTAGCAATAGGGTGCAGCACCACAAAGCATGTTCCTGAAAAGGATGCATTATACACTGGTGCAAGCATTGATATAAAAAACTCCGAAGTAGGTAATAAAGAAACT
>JBBSJX010000074.1:0-13219 GCA_038256825.1 Chitinophagales bacterium | reverse complement strand
GGACAACCGCAACCAATTGGTCAAGAGGTTCAGTGCCTATTAGTTCCGAGGAAGTGTTGATACCAAATGTAACTACACCAAAACCGGTAGTTAGTAATACCACCTCATCTTTATATAATCTTACTATTTATGATGGCTCAGCATTAACTGTTACAAGCACTTTACAAATAGGTGGCTTTATTAAAAATTTCGGAAATGCATTTGCTGCCACATCTGGTACCATTACCATGAATGGCACCTTAGCTCAAATATTACCTCCTGCTTTTACCAATAGTAATACCGTTCAAAATTTAATTATTTCCAACCCTGCTCATGTAACCCTGAGTGGTGATATTAATGTAAGTAATTTATTTACCCTATCTAATGGTTTATTAAAAACAGGTAACAATAATGTAATTATTGCTAACAATGCAACCACTACAGGTGCATCTACTACCAGGTATGTAGATGGTAACGTAAGAAAAATTGGTAACCAGGCATTCACTTTTCCTGTTGGAAATCTAAATAAGTATGCACCTATAAGCATATCTGCACCAGTAAATACAACGGATCATTTTACAGCAAGCTATTCTTTTACCAATCCAAACAGTAGTAGTTATTCAACTACAAGTTTGGGGGCTGGTTTAAATAATGTAAGTGTAAAAGAATATTGGTTACTAAATAGAACCAATGGTACAAGCAATGTTGATGTAACACTAAGCTTTGACTTTTCGCGAAGTGGTAACATTAATACACCAGCAGATTTAAGAGTAGCAAGGTGGAACGGATCTCAGTGGGTTAATGAAGGCAACACTGGTACAACTGGTACACCTGGTGACGGAACAGTAAAATCAAATCCGGTAACTAATTTCAGTCCATTTACTTTAGGTAGCAGTACAGCTAATAATCCATTACCGCTAAGTTTGCTGGCTTTTACAGCTCAATTAAAAAATAGCAATGTTGCACTAGCCTGGCAAACTACTAATGAAGTAAATGCCGCTCATTTTAACTTACAACAAAGCACAAATGGTAATAGCTTTAATACAGTTACTAAAATAAACACACAAGGTGGCAACTATGCTTATACGGATGATGTATCTGCGATAAATGCATCAACTGTTTATTATCGTTTACAAATGGTTGACCAGGATGGAAATTATACTTACAGTGGAACATTAGCTGTTTTATTAAAGGCGCGTAAAGCTCAATTAAGCATATTTCCTAATCCTGTTAAAGAAACATTGTATGTGCAACTTATTTCTGCCAAAAGCGAGAAACTATCTATTCAAATTATTGATATGAAAGGAAGCGTATTGCAACAGCAGGAAGTAAGTGTTACCGCTGGTAACATATCACTATCATTCAATGCTTCAAAACTTACAAAGGGTACTTATCTGTTGCTTATTAAAAGTGGCAACGTAGTACAACAAAAGCAATTTGTGAAAGATTAGCATAAGAACATTAGTTTGAGAATATAGATTACAAGAAGTTAAATGAGGTTGTCCCAAAAAGGGCAGCCTCTTTTTCTTAAGTTTGATAGGTAATTCACGTAAATAATGAGGAACACCAACAGTAGCGGTACATAGCCACAAAAAAAGGTCGCCCGAATACAAATTGGCGCGGCTTTTTTTTATTATTTGTTGATCTGCTATAATTATTAATAATTGCAAATGACATTGTTAGAAAAGAACAGGAAGCAAAACAGTGTTTGAAGGACTACATTCAGAACTCCTTACCCCATAAACTGAAATACATATTAATTCGCAAAATGAAAAAGCTGCAAAAAGCACTTCTGTACAAGGGTGCGACGCAACGGGCGTAACAAAAAAGATATAATGACTGGTCAAAAAAAATAATTTAGCCGCACTTCAGTTTGCGTAGGGTAAGGAGTACTGACATTGTAAAAACTACCAAACAAGCAGAGGAATTGCAAAAAGCTATTGCTACAAAATATCCGCAAAAAGAATGTCGCGATTGTTTTTATTCATCACGAGGGGGCTACGTTAGCTCAGGCACGGTGGATTTATATTATGCCAACACCGGAGATTTTGCACGCAGCCGAACAGATTATAACCTAAACATTACCACTTCCATAAATAACACCTGCAATTATCCCATAACATTTGTAGGCATACAACAGCTATTCGATCAGCAAAATGGATACTATTTAAAAAAGGTCACCAGGACGATGCCGGCAGGCTACATCTACAGTTCAGACCAGGGTGCTTTTGCCTCAGTATTTACCACCTCAATTGGCGGAGGTTCCGAATTTAACTTCGCCGTGCAAGAAAGATATGTTGTTAAATACGCCAGTGTTGGTTCTGTGCAATGGCTGAAAGTTGTAAATAACTAAAGTGATAGTAAAGATAATAGTTGATGGAGTTATTGAAAATGAAGTGGTAAATAGAACTTATCAATGGTTATTGTTAATTTAAAGTCGTTGACTTAATAATTCTTTTTGGTACAACCTCCCGGAATGCTATTCAACATTTTTGTCTCACTCACTTTTATTTGTGGATGTTTTATGGCGCTTTGTTTATTGGATGCTTAAGTAAACGACCTTGATTGTTAATTGTGAAACATCATACGGGTAAGGTGAAAGCCCGGGTTTACTCTTTTTTAACGCATCTCAAATTACAATATAGGTTACGCCTTCAATAGCTAATTCAGTTTTTGGAAAAACTTCGCTTGCTTCAGTTAAAAATTCATCCAGGTGTTCGTATTTACTACTAAAGTGTCCTATTAATAAACGATGGGCATTTGATTTTATCGCCATTTGTGCAGCCTGTATGGTTGTTGAGTGAAAACGGTTAAAAGCTCGTTCCTCTAAATTTTTAAGGTAGGTTGTTTCGTGGTAGAGTACCGTAACATCTTTTGCTTTCTCTGCCAGGCTTTCGGTGTAAACGGTATCCGAACAATATGCATAACTACGAGGAGGCGTATTGGGGAGAGTCAATGTTTCATTAGGCACAATTTCACCGTTGGATAAAACAAAGTCTTCACCTTTTTTAAGTTTTTCAAAAAAGCCGGGTGGTAAATTAAAACGATCTAGTTTTTCCTTATCTATTTTACGCGGCATTTTCTTTTCCCTGAACACAAAACCCCAGCATTCAATACGGTGGTAAACACGAAAACATTCAATGGAAAATTTTTCATCATCTACAATAACTCCTTCGTTTTGCAAAGGATGAAAATGTAAAGTAAATGGCAGCCGGGTATCGGCAGCATGTAAAATAAGGTCGAGAATAGGTTTTAATAAAGCCGGCCCGTGAATGTGCAGATCGTGTTCGCGGTTTAGCAAACCCATACTTGTTATAAAGCCCGGCAAACCAAAATAATGATCGCCATGCAGGTGCGAGATAAAAATATGATTAATCCTGCTGCGCTTTATTTTGTATCGCGAAAGCTGCATCTGGGTTCCTTCGCCACAATCAATTAAAAATTGAAACTGGTCTAATGTTACCACCTGTGAAGTTGGATGCCTGTCGTAAGCAGGCAAAGCAGAATTATTTCCCAGGATGGTTACTCCAAACATGTGCACTTAAGGGTTTGTGATAACTTTGTTAATAGGGTGCCATTAAAGGACAATAAAAAATTGTTCCCGCTGCACGCTTTAAGCACCTAAACAATTAATCAGCTTTAAAAATAAATCTCCACGTGAAAAATTTACGAGGGTTATTTTAGGCCAAAACGCTTCCACGGTGAATAATTCCACCGGCAATAACATCCTCTCCCTCATAAAATACAGCACTTTGCCCCGGTGCAATACCTTTTACATCTTCGTAAAACGAAACCCGCACAGTATTGCCCGACGGGTATAAGTTGCTGATGCTTCCGCTGTCCTTATACCTTATTTTAGTAATAGCCTCCATGCCGGGAGTAATCATATCGTATTTACCCATGTTAAGCTTTCCCACTTCCATATTATTTTCAAGCAAGTCGTTTTCATCACCTAAAACCACGGTATTACTTTCGGGAATGATACGCGTAACATAAACCGGGCGGCCCATTGCAATTTCAAGCCCTTTTCGTTGCCCAATGGTATAAAAGGGATAGCCTTTGTGTTTTCCTAAAATTTTTCCTTTAATGTCAACAAAATTGCCACCGTCCACTCTTTCTTCAAGTCCTTCCACTTTTCTCTTAAGAAAACCGCGGTAATCATTGTCGGGCACAAAGCATATCTCGTAGCTCTCGCTTTTTTTGGCTAATTCGGGGTAGCCCATATCATGTGCCATTTGGCGGATTTCGGTTTTATGATAAACACCCAAAGGCATTATTGTACGGCTCAATAATTCCTGGTCCAGTCCCCACAAAACATAGCTTTGGTCTTTGGTGGCATCTTTGCCTTTGCTAATCACATAACGGCCATTATCGTGTTGGCGCACTTTTGCATAATGACCAGTTGCTATAAAATCACAATTCAATGCATTAGCACGTTTAAGTAAAGCCCGCCATTTTATATGGGTATTACACATTACGCAGGGGTTAGGGGTTCGTCCTGCTAAATATTCGTCAACAAAATTTTCTATAACAAAACCGCCAAATTCTTCCCTTATATCCAAAACAAAATGCGGAAAACCATGGTGAACCGCTGCTGCACGGGCGTCGTTAAAACTGTCTAGGTTACAGCAACCGGTTTCTTTATTACTGCTGCCGCTTGCTGCATAATCCCACGTTTTCATTGTAATACCAACCACCTCATATCCTTCGTTATGGAGCATAAGGGCTGTAACCGTACTGTCAATACCGCCACTCATTGCCACTAAAACCTTTCCTTTACGGCTCATATCCATTTTTTTTTGAAAAGGCAAATTTAAGATAAGCTATTCATTAAAGGGCAGGCATCCATAATTGCCATGGGTATTAACATTTCTTAAATTTATAAATAAAGTTATCTCCCAGTTTTTTTATGATACCAGCAGTATATAGTATAGCAGCATCGTTGCGTCGCAATCCTTTCATCAGCAAATCTTTATTCAACCTATTTATATTGTAAAATGGTAATTCAATAGTTTATTTACGAATTTAGAATGCCGGCTATTTACATTCTTAAACATTTTAATTACATTGCCCTTATTAACTTAAAACTTTATAAAAATGGTAAAGCTCCAGGTTATTGGTCACTTAGGAAAAGACTGTTTAATGAACACTGTAAACGGTAATAACGTAATTAATTTTACCGTTGCGCACAGCGAAAAATACAAAGATGCCCAGGGGGTACAAAAAGAAAAAACCTTGTGGGTAGATTGTGCTTATTGGACCGAAAGAACAGGAATTGCGCCTTACCTTAAAAAAGGTACATTGGTATATGTTGAAGGTACTCCAGACATTCGTACCTATACTACACAAGACGGTAAGCAAGGTGCCTCAATGACCATGCGTATATCAAACGTTCAATTATTGGGTGGTAAAAACGATGACCAGTCTGGTGGAAGCGAAACAAGATATCAAAGCAATAACCAGCAAAACGATAGCCCTGCCCTGGCTTCAAAACCCACTTCCGCCGAAACTCCTGAAGAATTGGATGATCTTCCATTTTAATTTTTACAATTTCAGTTTACTAACAAATTATATATTGCAGCGGATGGTTTAATAAAACCATCCGTTTTTTCGTTATACGTGTACAACAACCTTTTTCATGAAGAGAACCTTGGCTATAGTTTTAGTGAATGTGCTGGCGGTGAGCAATATTTTTTCGCAACCCATACCTACCATTGTTGATTATGTTGATCCATTTATAGGAACCGGTGGTCATGGGCATACTTATCCCGGTGCTACATTGCCATTTGGAATGGTGCAGGTGGGGCCTGATAATGGTAAACAAGGCTGGGATTATAGCAGTGGTTATAATTATGAGGATAGTATTATTTCTGGCTTTAGTCATACCCATTTAAGTGGAACCGGCATTGGTGATTTGTGTGATATTTCGGTTATGCCGGTGGCAAACAGAGAACCTGATACTACCAGGGTAACCAGCAGTTTTTTACACAAACAGGAGCGTGCTTCTCCAGGGTTTTACGCCGTTAAGTTAAAAGACCTGAATATTTATGCCGAAATGACCACTACCCTGCGTTGTGCCTTGCACCGGTATGCTTTTCCCGAAAGCAAAAAATCATCTATACAACTTGATTTAAATTTTGCTATAAACTGGGACCGTACAACAGAAGGACATTTTAATAAGATTAATGACAGCACTTTTGTAGGATACCGGTTTTCGACCGGATGGGCAAAAAATCAAAAAGTTTTTTATGCAATCAGGCTGAATAAACCCGTAACAAGTACAACCATTTTTGTAAATGGAAAACAAAATGACTCAACTACTGTAACCGGCAAGAATGTTTTGGCCTACCTGAATTTTAGTACAAAAGCGGGTGAGGCGGTAATGATGAAGGTTGGTATCAGTTATGCCGATATTCCCGGGGCGGTTGAAAGCCTGAACGAAATACGTACCTGGGATTTTAACCTGGTAAAAAGAAGTGCTTCCGAAATATGGGAGCGGGAATTAAGAAAAATCCAGATTAACACAAAAGATGGACGCATCAAGCAAATATTTTACACGGCTCTTTACCATACTTACCTGGCACCGGTAATTTTTAGTGATCGTTTTGGTAATTATAAAGGCATAAAGGGAGATGTGAAGAATGGTAAAATGATTTTAACTATTCAATCGTTGTGGGATACGTTCAGGGCAGCAAATCCTTTGTTAACCATTACACAAACCGAAATGGTGCCGGCCATTATTAATAGCTTTCTTGCATTTTACGATCAGTATGGTTACCTGCCGGTATGGGACCTGCAGTTTAATGAAACCAATACCATGACCGGCTACCATGCCATACCTATTATTACGGATGCAATTTTAAAAGGCATAAAAGGTTTTGATTACGATAAAGCATACACTGCCATGAAGCGTAGCGCTGCGCAAAACATCAGGGGAACAGAATCTTACAGGAATTTTGGTTTTATACCTGCAGACAGGTTGGGTGAAAGTGTAACCTATACACTGGAATATGCTTTTGATGATTGGTGTATTGCCCAGGCTGCTATAAAATTGGGCAAACCAAACGATTATGTTGACTTTAATAAAAGATCACAATTCTGGAAAAATTTGTTTGATCCCAAAACAGGATTTTTCAGGCCAAAATTATATACCGGCAAATGGGTAGAACCCTTTGACCCCTATGAAAGTAATTATGGAACGGCCAGCCCCTATACTGAAGGAAATGCCTGGCAGCATACCTTTTTTGTGCCTCATGATATACAAGGATTACGCAAAATATTTCCACAGGAAAACGGCTTGGAAGATAAATTGGATTCATTGTTTACAACGCGGTCACACATAACGGGTGAAAATGTCCCCCCCGATATTTCGGGTATGATAGGGCAATATGCCCATGGCAACGAACCGAGCCACCACATTGCCTACATGTATAATTATCTGCAAAAGCCATGGAAGTCGGCCTACCAGGTTCGGAACATCATGAACAAATTTTATACTACCCGGCCTGATGGTTTAATTGGAAATGAAGATTGTGGCCAGATGAGCGCCTGGTATGTGTTTAGCGCACTGGGTTTTTACCCCGTAAATCCAACCAGCGGAGAGTATGTTATTGGCAGCCCCGCAGTTGATCAATCCATCATATTGGTTCCCGATGGAAAAACGTTTAGGGTTAATACCATCAACAATAGTGGAAAGAACATTTATATTCAAAGTGCTACTTTAAATGGTGAACCTTATACCAAAACATTTATTACGCATGCCGATATTATGAAAGGGGGTGTTTTAGAATTGCAAATGGATAGCAGACCAGGCAAAACCTGGGGTATAAAAACGGAAGATGCACCTAGTAGCATGACGGAAATTGTAGCACCTAAATAAAAACTGAAATATCTCAATATAAAAAAAAGCTGTCCTACCAAATGGGACAGCTTTTTATTAATGTAAGTTTATAAGCTAGTTTTTATTGCCCAACCAAAAATACAGCGTTACAAAAAAGCAGTTTGCCGTTTTCCCAAAAAAGCCTGAACAATGGATCTTCTGCCAGTAAAACAACCGACCCCTGTCCTAATTCGTTTACGCCAAATATCATGGTGTCTTTTAATTTGCTTTTTACCTCGGTCCCGGCAAAACCCGTAACATAATTATCCTTTTTTAGGTAACCTACGTTCCAACCTTGTTTTAAAAATTCAAAAACTGTAGGGTTTTGCTTTAAAGTATAGTAAGTGCTGGGATAGCCAAATGCCAATGGATGCGAATTATCCAGGTTGACTTTGTAAATAGCTCCCGGCAAACTTGTAGGCAACTGGTCACGTTCACGGTTTTCATAGCGTTTCAGCGCTTCGTATTCTGACTTTTCTTCCTTTTTTTCTTCTTTTATTTTTACATCCCAATCGCCGCCGGCCATTTGTTCAACCGCGTTTTCCATGGCAATTATTTTTCCACCTGCACGGGCAAACTCTTTTAATTTTTCAGCATTGTTTTTTTCGAACAAAGTTTTAAAATAACCGTTGGGAATAATAATTACCGTAAAGTCATTTAGAGAAATTCTCCCAAAATCAAGTGCATTAACCAGAGTTAAAGGGTAATCAAGGTTTTGGTCGAATAAATGCCATATTTCGCCTGCGGCGAGAGAGGAGGTTTGTTCGCCTGTAATCAACGCTACTTTAGGCGCTTTTATTAATCGTATGTCACTGGACCCAATATCCGGCCCTTTATCCATAAACCCGGTTTCAATCGGGTCAATTTCGGCAAAGGAGTTTTCAGCAGCTTTAGTTAGCACATTTTGTAAGTTAGGTACATTGCCGCTGCGTAAAATAATCAGGGTTCCCCTTTCGTATGCTTTGCCTTTATAAGTAAAGGGTTTTTCGGAGAAGCGAACCTTTACCCCCAACTTAAGTAAACCCGCCAATAATTTGGCTCCCTGGAAGGATTGGTATTTTACCAGGTAACCATAATTAGCGTTTTTAACAGGCATGTGTTCTACAATAGAATCCACTTTTGTAATGTTGATGGGTTCTTTAACGGCATAAGCATCTACATCATAAGCATAGGGTAACGACCATGCTGTTATATCGTAAGTATTAGAATCTGAAAGATTGGATGAAGGCTCCAATAATACCCTCGCCAGTACGGAACGTGGCTGGGCAGTGCTAATAGCCAGATGGTATTTTTTAAGTTTTGCAGCTTCTTCCTTACCCGAACGGTAGTTTAAACCTTTAAAATCTTTGGTGGAAGTTAAACCATATTCAATCCCATTTTTCGAAAGAATTTCTTCAACACTATTCAATTTATCCCGGTTGTCGGTGGTAATAATGTAGGCTTTATTAACCTGGTCCTTTCCCGACTTACTATCATCAAAAAACTTTTTATATTCATTTACTAATTTTTTAGCGTTTAACGATGCTACTTCGATAGTGGATAACCCTGTTGTGTGGTGATGGGTGACCCTGTCGAGCAAGGTTAGGGTATCACCATCACCTGTTATAATACCTAACCCACCACGAGGGCCGCCGCCTTGTTCAAAAGTCATCCCGATGGCGCCACTGTAAGTAGGGTAAGTGTCGCCATATGAGGGATAGAACAAATCAAATCGTTCCTTGGTAAAGTATAGCCATCCTTTTTCATCAAAATATTTAGCATTATTGCGGCCAATATATCCTTGAAACTCCCTTTGCCATGGTGTAATCACTTCGTGGAAAGGTTCGGCAGCCGGTGCAAAATAATACGGAGCATTCACCCCTTGTTCGTGAAAATCAACATGTACCTGCGGTAACCATTGGTTGTATTTTTTTAAACGCTGTTTGGTTTCCACCTGTGTTTGCCAGGCCCAGTCGCGGTTTAAATCAAAATTGTAATGATTGGTTCTGCCCCCCGGCCAGGGCTCATTATGCTCACGTGCCTGCGGTAACACATTGGGATCTTTACCTGAAACGGAAACCAGCCAGTTTACGTAACGGTCGCGACCATCGGGGTTCAAACAAGGATCGATGATGACTACCGTGTTTTTAAGCCATTCTTTTGTGCGGGCATTGGAAGGATCCACCAAAGCAAACAAGGTAATCATAGCCGCTTCGGACGATGAGGTTTCGTTACCATGAACATTGTAACTAAGCCACACAATGGGTGGAGAATTTTCAGTATTAGCTGGCCCTGATTTATTTATACCTGCAAGGGCCAGGTTATTGGTGCGAATTTGTTCGAGGTTGTTTAAATTTTCGGGTGAGGCTATATAGGTAAGAATTAATTCCCTGCCTTCATAGGTATCGCCATATTTCTCCACTTTTACCATTTGAGGCATGGCTTCGGCTACCGCTTTAAAATAATTGACGATTTTATAATGAGGTGTATAACGGCTACCAATTTTGTATCCTAAATATTGCTCTGGTGATTGAAGTTTTTGCCCAAGGGAATGTATGGATACCAGGAGAAAAACAATTAAAACGTTTTTATGCATATATAAAATTAATGAGTGGTGAATGTAATAAAAGAAAAATAGCAGCCCAAAAATTGAGCTGCTATAATTTTTTTCTCGATATATAATTTTACAATATTTAGTGCTATGGATAAAAGTACCTGCTGCATATTGGTTTGCAGTACAAGAGTGCGACGCAACAATGTTTAATTGCAGTTACCACACCCTGGCCCATAAAAAAACATTTTCTATTTTGTATTTATTGCAAATCTTAACCTGCCAAAATAGTAGGCTCCGCTAAAACCCATTTGCTGAACGCGACGGCTATAAATGAAACGACCGCTACTCATGTTGCCACTATGTGTATGCATTTCCTGGTACACATCAAACAAGTTGTTGGCCCCCACAGTTACGCCTAATGATTTGGTTAACTGGTACGATAAAGATAAATCGGTAACCACTTTTGGATCGAACTCCTGGTCAAGTGTTTCTTTTTGACCCGTGAAAGCATTAACGGGGAAGCCTGCCGGATTTGAAGGGTTCATTGTTGGATCGAGGTAAATAACTTTACCAAAACGCACAAAGCGAACCATTACGCCAAACTTGCTGTAATTGTAATTTAAAGTAAGGCTGGTTTTGTTTTGTGGATTAGCAACTTCAATGCGGCTCTGATCCTCGCGGTTAAAATAACTGCCTAACTGGCCACTGTTTACTAAAATAGCAGATGACTTAATTACGGGCTTGCCATCAGCACCTTTTACAACTTCATTATCGATAAAAGTTAAAGCCAGTGTGGTGCGGAGCGAATGTTTACCGGCAAACTTCTTGTTATAAGAAAGCACTGCTTCTAAACCCTTTGCTTTTGTATCGATAGCATTGGTAAAAAAATTGGCAGCACTTGCGCCAGCGGCAGCCAATTGATCTTTTAGTTGCTGGTTGTTACCTCCACTAAAGTTGTTGGTTAAAACAATCCTGTTATCAATGTTTATCTGGTAGGCATCAACGGTAATTTCAAAACCAGTAAAGGGTTTGGTGGTTAAACCAATGGAGTAACTATTACTGGTTTCTTCCTGTAGTTTTGGAATACCCAGTAATTGTGCTGCCTTACTATCGTTGGTAAACGTGCCACTCTCAATAGGCACCTGCTGTCCGTTTTGTGTTACAAATAATGTATTGGTTTTTGCATAAAACCGCTGTTGCATTGACGGGGCACGGAAACCTGAACTGATGGAAGCCCTTACATTAAATTGCTCGGCAAGTTTATAACGCGACGACACTTTGTAATTAAGGGTTGATCCAAAGTCGCTGTAGTTTTCGAACCTTAAAGCGCCTGTTACTAAAAATTTGCGGCTAACATCCAATTCAAGATCGGCATATAATGCTTTTGAATTTCTTGTTTTGGTTTCGCCAATGGTGTTTAAAAAACCGGGAAATACCTGTGCGCCTGAAGCTACACCTGCTGCCGGGTTGTAGTTTTTGTATGATGACTCTTCACCTGAATTTATACCAAATCCATCCACCCTGTACTCTGCACCGGTAGCCACGTTTAAGCCAGATAGTACATCATATTTTTTTGATAAATCAAGGTTAATCGTATTCTGGTAAAATTTAAGTCCTCCCGCATCAAACCTGGTTTGATTGTTACCGGCAACCGCAAATTGTGAATAGTTGATGGAATTGCTTACCCCAAAATCAAACTTATTAATGCCGAAAGTATTGCTCAGGTCAAAATTCCAATCACCCAGTTTTGTGCGTAAACCTAAAGCTGTAGAGAAATCGCTGATGGATGATTCAATTCTTGGTAAAAATCCATTGGGATAAATAGCAAAAACATTGCTGGCATAAGTACCTGCCCCGCTTGCAATGCTGCTTGGGTAACGGAAGAACCCTGCGCTTTTACCTTCTTTCTTACTGTAACCACCAAAAGCGTAAATTTCTGTTTTGTCGTTAATGGGGTATTCAAAATTATAAAAACCGGTACCGCTTTTCATATCGGAATTACCTATGAGCATATCAAAATTATCGCGGGTTAAGCCTTTTGCGCCCATAATTGAATCGTCGCGGTTAACACCATTCACATTGGGGTATAACGCACCGGTAAAAGTTCCTGCACGGTTACTGCGTGTACGATCCACTATTTCACCATTCAGGTGTAAACTTCCTTTTCCTATTTTAAAACCATAACCTAACGAAGCCTGGAAGCTATTACCATCTGTAACCTTTACATTAGGATCAGTGGTTTTGCCTGTTAACTTATATAATGCATAATTTTTAGGATATTCAGTAACATTAGCTCCATAGCTAACCCCACCTTCTAAAACCCCTGTGTTCTTTTTCAAAATAATATTAATAACACCTGCAATTGCATCCGATCCATACTGCGCAGCAGCGCCATCGCGTAAAATTTCAATACGCTCAATGGATGTTGGAGGAATAGTACTTAAATCCGTTCCTACCTGGCCCCGGTTAACGGTTCCATTCACGTTAACCAATGCAGACTGATGTCTTCTTTTACCATTGATTAATACCAATACCTGGTCTGTTCCTAAACCTCTTAATTGGGCAGGGTCAACGTGGTCGGTACCATCCGATATGGTTTGGCGTGAGGATTGAAAAGATGGTGCTATAAAAGTTAGAATCTGGTTTAAGTCTACCTGGCCTATTTCGTTAATTACAGAAGCAATGGGTATTACATCAACCGGCACCGCAGTTTCCGTACGGGTACGGCCAACGGCCCTCGATCCGGTAACGGTCACTTCTCTTAAATCAGCAGCATCAATTAATTGTATATTGATAACGGTAGCTCCTGCTGTACTTGCATTTGTTAT
>JBBSJX010000073.1:0-13310 GCA_038256825.1 Chitinophagales bacterium | reverse complement strand
CCTTCGGTAATTTTTATGAGCAGCCACGAAAAAGGGGGGTATTCTTTAAATTCCTTAAAATCGTTAAAATAGGTTTCCGGGTTTTCAACCAGTTCCACCTCGCATGGGGTGGTTGTGTAATCACCTCCACCTTTAATACGTATAGTAACGCCCTGGCGTAGCATGGTTAAGGCATGTTGGCTAACCATATGTTTTACCTGCACCAGGTAGGTTCGTACGTGTGGGGTGCCACTTTCAAATAAAAGTTTGGTCACTTTTTTATTGGTAGTTAAAATCAATAAACCTTCGGAGTGATTATCCAGCCTGCCAATGGCATGGGTGCCTTCAGGAAATTTATATTCAAGATCGCCCAGTAAACCCACCCGGTGCGAGCTTACAAATTGCGATACCATTTTATAGGGCTTGTGAATAATAAAGTACCGGCACGGCTCAATGGGTAAAGCCTGGTCGTTATATGGTTCTTTATTATCGTGCATATTGAGAATTTGTTTGGGCAAATTTCAAGTATTATCTGGTAGTAGCTCATTAAACTTATTGTGATTATTTTTTGCGCCATCATCAATACTTTGTGCAGCCACGGTTGTAGCCTGACCGTCTTTGGCGGTTCACTCACTTGCACTTTTTGTTTTTTATGGCAACAATTCTATTAAATAACCCAATTCTGTTTCTTAAAAGTTGATAATTATAATAAAGGTATAAAAAGATGCTTTTTAGGTAAAAGTTGCAGTGTGCGACGCAAGGGTGATGCTATGAAAAACCTAAGACGGGTACAAAAAATATTTCTTCCAACCATACAACAAAGCATATAATTTAAAGCGTTTAAAACTTAATAATCAACTTGACCGTTCTTTATTTATAAAGATTAAATTTAATTGAGCAATCAATTTTTATGAAGCAATTATTTTCGCTTTTTAGCGCCATACTATTTACCGGGTTAAGTGTTGTGGCCCAGCCAAAAGTTGCCACCAACCTGCACTACAAGAATAGTGAGCAACAGCTTGAGGCAAATGCTGAATCGTTTAACTGGACCACTTTTTCAAAAGAGCATGAACCCATAAGCGGTAAGCGATTCATTATTATTCAATTTAAGAATGCCCCCGGCGAAAGCATTAAAAAGCAATTGGTACATTCGGGAATAGTATTGCTTAATTATTTACAAAACAATGCGTACTCTGCTGTTATCTCAAAACAAATTGACCGCTCAGTTTTAATAAATGCAGGCGTGGCCGCCATTTCGGATTTAAATACAAAAGCCAAACTCGATAAGAAATTATTGCAACTTCCTTTTCCTGCATTTGCTGTTAATAAGCCCGGAACCATTGATGTTTTGGTTAACCTTAGCACTGGCTTAACGGTTGTTGAAGCCATAAAAGATTTACTGAAAAGGCAATTCCAGGTAATAGATACCCGGTTGCAAATGTATAGTGTGGTTACACTCAGGTTGCCTCAATCGCAGGTTGCATTACTTTCTACTGTGCCATATGTAACATTTATACAACCATTGCCTCCGGCCGATAAAAAATTGAATGATGAAGTGCGGAGTAATGCAAGGGCCAATGTTTTAAATGCGCCTTTAGTAAATGGTGGAGAAAATGTTACAGGTAAGGGCGTGGTAATTGGTGTAGGTGATGATGCGGATATTACCAGCCATGTTGACCTGAAAGACCGTGTTATAAACCGCACCGCGTTTTTATATGAAAACCACGGAACACAAACCAGCGGTGTTGCAGCAGGTGCAGGAATAAAAGAAGCAATATACCAGGGTGTGGCCCCACAAGCTACTATTGTTAGCCAGCTTTTCAGCGGCATTTATAAATCTGCGGCAAGCTATGTTGCGGATTATGGAATGGTTGTAACCAACAACTCGTATGGATCCATAACCGGCGAATGTGATTATGCAGGAGTGTATGATATTTATTCAAAAGTATTAGATGAACAGTCGTTTGCTTTGCCAGAATTATTACATGTTTTTGCTGCCGGTAACGATGGCTTAATTACCTGTCCGGGCTATACACAAGGTTATCGCACCGTGTTAGGTGGCTACCAGAGTGCAAAGAATATATTAACCGTTGGCTGGGGCGAGAAAAATGCTACTGCAAGTGCAAATGGGAGTCATGGCCCCACCACCGACGGCAGAATTAAACCGGAAATAACTACAACAGGAAGTGAAGTTAGAAGCCCCGGTAAAAACAACACCTATGTTACCGATTGGGGAAGCAGTCTTGCATCGCCAGCGGTTGCCGGTGGGGCTGCTTTATTAATTGAAAAATACCGGCAGTTGAACGGCGGTGCAAATCCTAAAAGTGGTTTGCTTAAAGCATTGCTGATGAACGGGGCGAGTGATATCGGAAATCCCGGCCCTGATTATAAAAGCGGCTTTGGCTGGATGAATTTGAACAGGAGCCTGGCGATGATAAAAGACAACCATTTTATTACGGGTACTATTGCAACGGGCAATACCATCAACCATGTGATTAGTGTGCCTCCGGCAAGCAGCCAGTTAAAAGTGATGATATACTGGCACGATCCTGCCGCAGCCGTTTTTAACCCATCCTCGTTGGTGAATGATATTGACCTTGAAGTGGTAAATCCTTCCAATAGTGTAATACTTCCCTGGAAGCTGGATAGCGCTCATAACAATGTTGCTAATGTTGCTACCCGCGGGGTAGATCATATTAATAACGTGGAGCAGGTGACCATTGATAATCCTGCAGGGGGTATTTATACGGTAAGGGTTAAGGGTACGGCCATAAACATAAATCCCAACCAGGAATATTTTATCGTCTATGATTTTTTGCCTGCCACAATTGACCTTACTTTTCCCTCGGTTGGGGAACCTTTGGTTGCAGGAGAAACCATAACCATAAACTGGGACGCATGGGATAATTCTACCAACACTTTTACCCTGCAATATTCCGTTGACGGCGGCGCTGTGTGGACTAATATTTCAACTACCATCCCAGCAAACGATAAGCAATATAACTGGGTGGTACCCGCTGTTGCAACGAGTAATGCAAAAATGCGCCTGCTCCGTAACGGAACTTCATTATCCGACGAGAGTGCCACTTTTATAATAGCCCCAAACTTATCTGTAAGTGTTGCAGCTATACAATGCGAAGGTTATATTTCGATTAACTGGACGGCTTTGTCGGCAGCAAGTGGTTATGAAGTAATGATGAAACAAGGGCCGCAGATGGAACCGGTAACCATTACAACAGCTACCAGTTTTACAATGGGCGGTTTAAACAAGGATAGTATCTATTGGATAACGGTAAGGCCTTTAATAAATAATAAACCGGGAAGAAGGGCTGATGCCATCCGTTTTCAGCCAAATAGTGGAAGCTGTAGCGGGAGCATTTCAAACAATGATTTAAAACTGGATTCTATTATCGCCCCTTTAAGTGGCAGGGTCAACACTTCAACACAAATAACCAGCACCGGTTTAAGTATAAGAGTTAAAAATTTGGATGATGTTGCGGTAAATAATTTTGAAGTAAAATATTCCATTAATGGAAGTGATTTTATAACCCAATTATTAAACGTACCTATTCCACCGCAGGCCACTTATACGCATACCATAACAGGGCTTAATTTTTCGCAGCCGGGCGAATACCGTATAGTGGCGGTAGTTAAGAATTCAACAGCTGATCCTGTTCCGGTGAACGATACTTTAACCAGTATAATTAAACAATTACCCAATTCTGAAATCGTTTTACCCTATACCGAAAATTTTGAGGCAGCATTGATAACTGAGGTAGTGGCAAATAAAATGGGTTTAGATGGCCTTGATCATTGGGATTTTAACGCCACATCCGTATATGGTAGGGTAAGGACTTTTGTTAATTCGGGTATAGCACACAGTGGTAACAAAGCTATTACGATGGATGTAAACCGATTTGTACAGGCGGGCAATAGCAATTTTTTTACAGGCACTTTTAATATGATACAATACAATGCATCATCGGATGAAGTGCGTTTTGATTTTTGGTTTAAACATCATGGGCAACAACCCAATATTAACAACCGGGTATGGATAAGAGGAAGTGATACCCAAAATTGGATACAAGTATTAAACCTGGATAGCATACAGGAAGTTGTTGCAGGGAGATGGCAAAAAATACCAAGCATACAAGTGAGTAAATATTTATTAGCAAACGGTCAGAATTTTACCGCCAGTTTTCAGGTGCGCTTTGGACAGTTTGGCGTGATAGCCATGGGCGACGACCAACACAATGCAGGTTATACCATCGACGATTTTAGATTGTACCTAACATCAAATGATGTATCGGTGATTAAAATTGAAAGCCCGGAACCCAATAATTGTAACCTTGGCAATAATGTGTCATTTATGGTGCAGGTAAAAAACCTGTCAAATGTTTCGCTCAATAATATTCCTGTTCAGGTACAGGTAGATGACGGTGTTATCGTTTCCGAAACCATTCCTTTTATTGCAGCAAACACCACAATCAGTTATACTTTTTCAGCAGGCTTAAACCTTGCCGGATTAGGGCCGCACAGCATCAATGTATGGACGGAACTGATTGCCGATACTTATTCAGAGAACGATAGCATTTTAAATTATATCGTAATCAATCAACCACTCATCAGCACCTTTCCATACATCGAAAATTTTGAAAACGGAAAGGGGAGTTGGTATGCCGATGGCTATAACAATTCGTGGGAGTTTGGAACACCTGTATCACTAAAAATTAATAAAGCAGCCAGTGGAAGCAATGCCTGGAAAACCACTTTACAAGGCTCTTATAACGACAATGAACTAAGCTACCTGTATTCACCCTGTTTTAATATTTCCGGTTTAAGCAATCCCTGGCTCAGCCTAAGTATTGCAATGGATCTGGAACAATGTAATAATGAGCCGTGCGATAAGGCCTGGATAGAATATAGCACGGATGGTGCAAACTGGACTAAACTGGGCGCATATGGTGCAGGTAGTAACTGGTACAATCAAAAAAACAGGAATGTTTGGGATAGTGCGGGCTTTAAACGTTGGCATAGCGCAGGCATACCCTTACCTGAAGGTGTAAATATTATTCGGTTAAGGGTTGTAATGAACAGCGATGAGTCGCTGATTAAAGAAGGAATTGCCATAGATGATATTCATATTTACGACAGGGCTTTTGGCATATACACGGGTAATTCAATAACCAATCCTATAACTAAAAATATAGCTGGTAATGGTTTGCAGCATTTTACACAAGGCGATAAAATCATAGCCTCGGTTAACCCAAATAACAATAACCTGGGTAGCACCGGGGTACAGGTATTTATTCATAAAAGTGGATTTGAAAATGTGCACAATAGTAATGGCCAGTATTTCAGCAATCGCAACATAACAGTAAAGCCTGCCGTGGTATCGCAAACCGATAGTACCACTTTACGTTTTTATTTTACCGATGCAGAAACGGATACATTAACCAGGGCAACCAACTGCAGCAACTGCAGCAAACCGGTTGATGCGTATGGCCTGGGAATTACAAAGTATGATGATAGCGATGACAGCAAGGAAAATGGAGACCTGGGCGATAACAGCGGTGGAATATATACTTTTATTAATGCAACCAAAGTTACCAAGGTGCCTTACGACATTGGATACTATGCGGAGTTTAAAGTAAAGGACTTTTCTGAATTTTGGCTGAGCGATGGAAGCCCAAACAGTAGCTTGCCCTTGCCGCTTTTGCTAACCGATTTTAAAGCGGCCCGACAAAATAACAATGTACTGTTGCAATGGTCGGCCGCCAACGAAAGAAACATAAGCAAGTACGAAGTGGAAGTGGCCATAAGCAACGAAGCATACAACCGCCGGCAGTTTGGTTTACTGGCTGCGGTACCTGCTCAAAATACCCTGCAAACCAATTATGCCCTTACAGATGTTGAACCCAATAAAACCGGCGCCCGGTATTATCGTTTAAAAATTATTGATAAAAGTGGATTGATAACTTACAGCCCGGTTAAGGTGGTGGTTTTTGCAAACACCCGCGAGTGGAAGGTGTATCCAAACCCTGTGAAAGATTTTGTGCAGGTAATTATGCAGGCCGAAGCAGGAACCAATGTAGAAATAAAACTGGTGAACGTAATGGGGCAGGTGCTGTTACAAAAAGAGATAGTCGCCACCGGCTTTCCCGATAAAATTGCGTTGAATTTAAATGGTAGTAAAATGCCGGCAGGGCTGTATGTAATTAAGGTTTCGGCAGGGCAGTTTGTAAAGCAATTTAAAGTTGTGAAGCAATAATTTTTATTATGTGTTTTTAGTTTTTGGAGACAGGCAATAGAACAATGTGCATCGGCCGTTGCGTCGCACTCTTGTACTAAATAACCCCAATGAGCGTTTGCAAAGCTGCTTAAAAATATACGGTAGCTCTTGTACTAAATAACCCAATGAGCGTTTGCAAAGCTGCTTAAAAATATACGGTAGCTCTTGTACTGTATAACCCAATGAGGCTTTGCATTGCTGCTTAAAAATATACGGTACAAGAGTGCGACGCAACAAAAGCCCTGGAGCGGAAATGAAGCTGGCTCCCAAAACAAAATACATACAAGGGCAACAAAAATACCTGCGCACAAAAAAGCCACCCGTTAAAGGTGGCTCTTTAATAATAATCATGGATGATTTTACCACTCCCAACGTACCCACGATTTGCCGTCGGTAGCGCTAACCATATCGTAAACCAAACCATCTTTGTCTATCTGAACAAAATAAAATCCACCGGGCTCGGCCATTTTATTACGCAAGCTTAAATAGCTGGCTGAAGCATTTGGCGGCACGGTACCTAAAGTACCCAACAATGGAAATACAGCCCTGCCATCGGTAGTGAAAACCGTAGGGCGATAAGCGGCACCAAACGAAATTGCGTTATTGGTTATGGGCGATACAAGGTCGTAATTTATGCCGCCGCTGGTACCAAACTTAGCCCAGAAAATAGTGAAGCCATTGTAATTGGGAACATTTGCCCAACCAAAAGCATCGTCAACACCATTTACATGAAAACCGCTTTCTGTTACCCAATAACTATCCTGAACTGCTGAGTAATTCCACCAGCGGCGCGGCGCACCCACATCTATTTTCAAAGGAACAACAATGCCGGTAATAGTTGCGGCAGCTCCGTTCACCTGCATATTGATTGTTTCGGTTGAAGCGTTCCAGCTAATATTGGTAAGCGCAGTAACCGTTAAGTTGCCCACTGTTAATGGGTTTTGCAGCACTATTCCATTAATGGTACTATAATAGTTGCTGGTAAATGTTTGAATAATATTGTTAGCATCTACCCAGGTAAAAGTAAATGAGCGTTCACGGGTGTTTATCTGAACATCAAATAATTGGTTGCCAATGGTCATCCGTTTAAAATAGGTGAGTATTTTATTAATAAGCTGGCTGCTGGCTAACTGGCCGGAATTATAAGCCACAGCTTCCTGCGCGGTAGCCCTTATTAATACCGCTTTACTTTGGTTAAACCGGCCAACAAGGCGAATGGTATCCGTACTGCTGCTATCAAAATAATATTCAAAATCGGATTGTAAACCGGCACCAAACTGACCACCGTTAACACGGGCATCCGGATCGGACAAAACATGTATGTAGGAGTAAGTATCGAACAACAAGCTTATTTGTTGTAATGCCTTTAGCCTGTAACTGCTTTCCCTGATCGTAACGGAAGAAGCAGAGTCGAAATCGGATAACATTTTTACCCGGTTTGAATCGTTGAAGTTGAAGTAAAAGCTATACGTTCCTCCGCCGGCAGGGTATATTAATGCCTTCCACCCGTTTTTGGCACTGGTTAATTGCGATTGGAATTTAGCAATTGTTTCGTTTAAACGCTCGTCGGGAGATTTTGTAAAAGCGTAGTCGATTTCTTTTTTACAGGCTCCTAAACTTATTGTGATCAGCAATAATAAAAAGATGGATCTATAATTAAACATTGATTATAATTTTAATTTAACTAAGCTGGTTAATACAATAAGGCCTCAACTGATTTTCGGGTACGTGATTGAAGACTATAAAAGTCAATCTTCCAAACGGTTTTAAAATAATCTACTACAATGGCTTCTTTTTGTTTCAGTTTGCTTTTGGCTTCAGCGGCAGTGGTGCCATTAGGGCTGGTGCCTGTAATACTATTTACCTTTTGGTTAAAACGATTTCTGCCTTCTATTAGCATGGTAGCAATCATTTCAACAAAATCTTCGTCTGGCCCCGACATTGAATAAGGAGTAATAAAACCATCCTGTAATGCTTCCATATCCGATACGTTGTTCCAGTTGGTAGTGTATAAACCCACACTGATACGTTTATACTCCAAAGGATACATTACAGTCTGGTGTAAAATATGGCCAAACTCGTGTTCAATGGTATGAAACTGTTCTTTAATTGTAGAAGAATCTGAAAATTTAAAACCTGCCATTCCCTTAGTTCTAAAATCGTTTACTACGTATAAAACCACTTTTCTACCGCCTTCGGCAGTACCTAAAGTAATGGTACCATCGGTGTTCCAGCTTGCACTACCGGCCAATACAAAATATTTAGGAGCATAGGTTTTCATAAAAGTGATCCCTGCTTCGGCCACGTAGTTATCCAGCCATACCTTTTTTACCGTTTGTAATACCGGTATAACTTTTTCTTCTTTTGGTGGAACAACGGTTTTGTTCACCTCAAGCTCAAACTGGTCCCACTTATATTTTACAGCAATGTTAAAGGGTACTGTCAGGGTATCAAAAATCCATTTATCAATCGGACCCTTAACCCAGGTATCGCCACCCAGTCCTGAAATATTATCTACATTTTGAAGTGCCTCATCCTTTTGGCAGGAGGTTAAACTTGCCACAATACAAATGAAACAGATCAGCTTAGTTATTTTCATAAATTTTATTTGCAATTATTTTTAATATTTTACCGTGGGTTTAATTCCAGCCCTGAAATTTTAGCAGATTCTGGTATTTGAAAAACCCTTCTCAAATCGTCGGCCGCAAGGGTATGGGTTTTAATAACCTGTATACCAGAAACCTCTTCGTGCTCAACCGGTAACTTATACCTTAATATATCAAACCAGCGCATTCCTTCTGTAACAAATTCGGCACGTTTAAAATCTAAAATGGTTCTTATCAGTCCTGCCTGTAAATCGGAAGTGTTATAATAAGCGAGGATTTTAGCAGGTGTTAAATTATGCGTAACCGGGCTGTAATTGGTAATGCGGGTGCTTGCAAAAATATTCAGGTCGGCAATTGCTTCGGTTGTTTTACCCAGGTAGGTATTGGCTTCAGCCCTGTTAAATAAAGCTTCTTCTAAAGTAAATAGGGGTAGCATTACATAACCATTACCAATCTCGGCATTTACACTTACCCTAACAAAATATTCATTTATTTTAGGAATGAGGTAGTTGTTGGTACCCGCAGTGTACAACTGACTGGTATACGACCAGGTGCCACCGGTAACCGGTGTTTTTAAAATAATTTCTGATCTTTTATTCGCATCCAGGTTATACCTGTAGCCATAACTTCGGCCCCAGAAAGAACCTGTCTCGGCAAGTAAAATATTGGTAGGTTCAACTATACTCTGGTACCGTGCCCACATTTCGTTATAAGTAATTGTTCTGTAAACTGTATTCCACGGGCGAAGACTTGCAGCAATATTGCTTTGCGGCAATGCTACCGAAGAATACTGGACCACTTTGGGGTAATCTTTTTTAAACAGGTAAAAACGTGCAGCAAAGGCATTTGCTGCTGCCCTGTTAAAATGATATTTAGGTACTGTGTACGTTTCATCTTTAATTAAAGGCAAACCAGCCAACAAATCCTTTTCTATCATCTCATAAACATAAGCAACGGTTTTGCGCTCATAGGTTTTAACCACAATCGTTTCGGGCTCGGTTACGTAGGGTATGCCCAGGGCTGAAGCTGCTGTAGCAGGATCGTAAAACTTTGAGAAAAAAGTAACCAGCATAAAATGAGCATAAGCCCTTGCTAATAATGCTTCTCCTTTTTGGGTGCTGTAATTAGCCTGGTCAGGTGCCTGGGTTATAGCTTCAAGCGCCTGGTTGGCGGCAGCAATAGCGGTATAGCAGGCGTTCCAATAAAATTCAGGAGAATCCTGCTGGTTGTCGCGGGTATCTTCAAAAAAATACGGGTCCCTGTTGGTAAATTCAATCTGGCCAGCTCCTTTATCGCGAACATTATCTGAAATAGATTCGGCAAAACTTTGATAATTAGCCTGCGGATAGGCTGTTGCCAGCAATTGTGAAACCTTTTCCGGACTGTTTAACTTTGCCCTGTTGTCTGGTTCTTTCTCCAGAAACTTGTTGCATCCCGTGGAAGCTATCAGGAGCAAACATGGGAGGTATATAAATAATTTCTTCATTATACTATCTGTTTTTAAAGTCCTGCTTTAATTGAAAAAGTGATTTGTTTTTGAATGGGCTGTGCTACACCTCCTGAATTAAAAAATTCAGGATCCTGTCCACGTAATTTTTTGTCGGAATAAATCAGGTACGGATTTATTGCTGCAAGGGAAAAGGATAAACTGTTAAACCCAATTCTATTCAATGATTCTTTTGCTAAGTTATAGGTAAGCGATACAGATTTTAATCTTACAAAACTGCCATCGGCTACCCTTGCAGATGAGTAATTATAATTGTTGTAAGCATAAGAGCCACTTAATAAATATGCAGTATAAACATCAACAATTGCCGGAACTACTCCTGGTACCAAATTGTCTCCAAGTTGTAACCACCTGTCGTGAAATTCCTTTGGCATTGCATCAAAATCGGAGTAGGAATTTTTAAATGCAGAATACAACCTTATTTTATTGCCTGCCTGGTAAGTAATAAACGCGTTTAATGTCAGGTTTTTGTAATTAAAAGTATTATTAAATCCACCGGTGAAGGGAGGATCGATAGCACCTTCATACTTCAGGTATTTTGTAGTTTGTGATTGTAAATAAACGGCCTGGCCCGATACGCCTTCTTCGTTTTTAAAGATTGGAGTTCCATTTTCCCTGGTAAGTTTTTCATATTCAATAGAGAATAATCCATTAACCGGGTAGCCTTCTACATTACCACCTTCAGCCTTTACCAAATCAAATATCAGTGGTTGATTTTTGATGTTGGTAATCCTGGTTTTATTATAACCAAATGTTACGGAACTTCTCCAACCCCAATCCTGGGTTTTAAAGATGGTTCCACTTATTAAAAATTCAACACCTTTCGAATCCAGGTCGGCATAGTTGGCTGCTTTGTATGCCTCACCACCAATACCTGAGGTTTTAAACTGGCCAATTAAATCAAAGCTTTTACGCTGGTATACATCAATGCTTGAACTTAACCTTCCCTTAAACAGGCTAATATCTGTTCCAATGTTGGCTGTATAGTTTTTCTCCCAGGTAAGATCTGCATTCTGCAGATTAATCAATTGAATTACTGATTCCCTTTCATTGGCATAGGGCCTGTTGGATGTTGCGTTTCTTAGTACTATGTTGGAGTTGGTAGCGGGTCCAAGACTGGCAGTTAAACCATAGCTGGCTCTTAGCTTTAAGTAATCAATAGCCGTAACATTCTCCATAAAACCTTCCTCATCTACGTTCCATGAACCGCCAAAACTCCAGGTAGGCAACCACCTTGCTGTTTTGGATGAACCCAATTGGTTGGATCCATCATAACGAACGGTGCCATAGAAGTTATATTTCTTATCGAAAGTATACTGGCCATTTAGGTAAAAGGCAACAAAGCGATCAAATGTTTTGGTCATTCCATAGTAAGGAAAACTGCTTTCAATCGTTTGTTTTAAAATTCTGTAATCAGTAAAAGGAATTCCTCCGTTGTCGTACTGGTAACCATAGCCGGTATTAGAAAAATTTTGGCGATCAGCATATTTTACCTGGTTACCTACCAATACATTCAAGTTGTGCTTTTCGTTAAATGTTTCAACATAATTAATACTGTTTCTGATGTCGAAATTTAGAAGCTGGTCTTCAGTGCGGTTATAAAATCCGCCATAAGGCAAAACTATTTCAGGTAATGATTCAGGATTATCGGGATTGCGGTATAAGAATTTGTTGGCATTCCTGATGGTTTGATTGCCGGCAGCCCTGTAGGCATTGGCCATATTTGCGTTCTCCGTAATCTCATGCTCCCTTGAAGATTTTACATAACGCAACGCTCCAATAAATTCGTAACGTAGGGTTTTAGTGAATTTATATCCCAATTCCCCTTGTAGTTTTAAATCAATAACATTAATCTTCAGGCGGTTGTTTTCCAGTTCGGTCAGCACGTTAAAGGGTGCATAATTCCTTCTGAAAAATTCACGATCATCATTATCATCAAAGGCTGTTATGGCACGGCTGGTATTAAGGCTATAGCTAAAAGGGTTAACGTCAAAATCCCTGTTAAACTCACCTGATACCGGGTTGCTGGTGCGGCCCAAAGTACCTGGCGCATCTTGTTGCCTCACAGAACCCGTAGTTAAAAACCCAACATTCAACCTGTCATTAAACTTATAGTTGTTTCTAAAGTTGAGGGTGTACCTTTTAACCCGGTCTGCAACTGTCCAGCCATTATCATTATAAAAACTGGTTGAGAAGAACGATTGCGATTTATCGGAACCTGTTGAAACGCTTAGTGAATGTTCCTGTATCAATGAATTTTTAAACAATACATCAAACCAGTCGGTGTTTTTGCGGGCATAGGTCTTTAAAAACTGGTTTTTGGCCTCAGTTGTATTCTGTAATGCAAAGGTTCCATCAGGGTTTACAACGTTTAATAATTCGTACATCTTACCGTAAACTCCATAATCTGCCCTGCTTAATATATCAGATGTAAGTAAGCCTTTACGCTCCAACTCACCCCAAACCGACATTTGCTCAGCAGAGTTCATGATGTTGTATTCACTGTAAAGTGGCTTTAACTGGCTGCTGATATTGCTGGTGTACGATACCTGTGGTTTGCCGGATCTTCCTCTCTTGGTGGTAATTACAACCACCCCGTTCATCGCTCTTGCACCATATAAGGCAGTTGCAGCGGCATCTTTTAAAATGTCGAAAGTTTCAATATCGTTTACATTTATACCTGCAACAGAGGAACCCAATAATGTAGTAGGGTCACCGCTCGAAAGCTGGTCGTTAGATATGTTTACGATATCCTCCAGAACAACCCCGTCAACTACCCATAAAGGTTTATTGTCACCATTAATAGAGGTTGCACCCCTGATGCGGATTTTAGGTGCACTTCCAAAAGTTCCGGATACGTTTTGAACAGAAACCCCGGCCGCACGGCCTTCAAGCATACGGCTAACATCCGCTACACCTTCCAGTT
>JBBSJX010000072.1:0-13394 GCA_038256825.1 Chitinophagales bacterium | reverse complement strand
GTCACGGAAAATCATGACAATTGCCAGACAACCTAAAAAAAGGTTAAAACAAGTGATAATATTAGGCAGATGTTTCTTCATTCTTAATTTCAATCCTCAAAAGTAGTTTTTCCAATGATAATACAAACTTTTACATGTTAATGATTGTTTGTAATTCATTCAAATTCTATTTCATTTTCAATGAGCTCTTTTTTGTATTGATCCTTTATCAACCCACCATCACTAACAAAAACCTTATAACCATTTTTACCAGCCAATAGTGCAGCGCCAATTCCACTTTCACCAGCCCCTAAAACAACCAACTCTTTCGCTGCAGTTTCGTCCAACAAGGCTTTGTTCTTTACATCAAGGTTAATTACTGCTTCCATTTTTGTTCTTCGTACCGGCTTTTAAATTTTTGTTGTCCGGGCATTTATTCATTCTCAACATCCTTGCTGCCTGACCGACTGTTGGCGGTTCGCACTATTGTACTTATAGTGCTTTACTCTTCACAGCTTATCTTATTTTTAAACTCATAATAGAAAGCACTACGCATAATATGGTTACAATCCAAAACCTTACAGCTATTTTACTTTCGTGGTATCCCACCTTTTGATAGTGATGATGTAATGGGCTCATTTTAAAAACCCTTCGTCCAATACCATACTTCTTCTTAGTATAATTAAAGTAACTCACCTGTATAATCACGCTGAGGCTTTCAACAAAAAACACCCCACACATAATGGGTATCAACCATTCCTTACGAACAATAATGGCAAGGGCAGCGATGATGCCACCTAGTGCAAGGCTTCCTGTATCGCCCATGAACACCTGTGCCGGGTAAGCATTGTACCATAAAAAACCAACACATGCACCTATAAACGCACCTATAAAAATGCTTAGCTCACCTAGGTTGGGTATGTACATTATGTTCAGATACTCGGCAAAGCGAACGTTGCCGCTTACATAAGCAAATATGCCCAGGCACACACCAATCAAAGCACAAACACCTGTTGCCAAACCATCCAAACCATCGGTAATATTTGCCCCGTTAGATACTGCAGTAATAATAAATATCACTACCAATATGTATAGCACCCAGGTATATTCTGCCAAACCCTGAGGCAATAATTTTGAGTAATTAAACTCGTGGTTCTTTACAAATGGAATAGTAGTAATAGGGGTTTTAACTGTTACAAAACGATGGCTCTTTCCATCAATTACCCTAACAGTATCCCTTATTAATTTTTCTCCCTGTTGTATTACAGTGTCCTTTGCGGTAACATTATTCTGAGAAATTACTTCGCGCTGCACCGTAACACTTGGACTAAAATATAAGGTGGCTCCTACTATAATCCCCAGCATTACCTGGCCAAAAATTTTAAACTTGCCAGCCAATCCATCACTATCCGTTTTTTTATAATTAATACCTTTTTCCTTTGCTTCACGCTTAGCCCTAAGCTTAAAATAATCATCAATAAACCCAATTACCCCCAGCCAGATCGTACTCACCAACATCAGGCGCACATACACCTTTTCGAGGTTGGCAAATAATAAAGTTGGTATTAGTATTGCCAACAGGATTATGATTCCACCCATGGTAGGCGTTCCTTTTTTTTCCTTTTCTCCTTCTAAACCCAGATCCCTAACGGTTTCGCCAATTTGCTTTTTACGTAAAAAATTAATCAATCTTCGTCCAAACACTGTAGTAATAAAAAGGGATAACAGCACCGCAAGCAACACACGGAATGTAATGAACTGGAATAGTCCAATACCGGGGAATTTGTGCCCGTTTTTTGTCATCCATTCAAAAATGTAATACAGCATATGTTAATTACTAATCAAAAAATCATTCAATATTTCAGCAAGCATTTAAGCTTACTTTTCCATCAATTCAAACATTTCTTTTAAAATCAACTTATCATCAAAAGGATGTTTTACCCCGTTTATTTCCTGGTATTTTTCATGTCCCTTTCCTGCAATCAGTAGTATATCGCCGGGTTTTGCAAAACTTACCGCAGTTTTAATAGCTTCCTTCCTGTCGGGGATCGAAATAAATTTTCTACGTGAAGCGCTGTTCAGATTCACTTCCATTTCCTTAAGTATCTGCAGCGTGTCCTCTGTTCGTGGATTATCGCTGGTAAATATTACGCGGTCACTTAACTCGCAAGCCACTTCACCCATTACAGGCCGCTTGGTTTTATCACGGTCGCCACCACATCCAACAACAGTAATAACCTGCTCATTTCCTTTCCTTAATTTTTTGATGGTGCTCAATACATTTTGCAATGCATCAGGTGTGTGTGCATAATCTACAATGCCCACAATATTTCCTATACTTACTATATAATCAAAACGCCCTTCGGCTCCAGTCATCATACTTAAACCGGCTAATACCTCATCACTACTTTCGCCCAGGTTTATTGCCGCGCCATATACTGCCAAAAGGTTATACGCATTAAACTCTCCTATCATTCTAAAATGAACCTCTATATCATTAACCGTCATTACAAGTCCGGTAAGATTATCTTCTAAAATTTTGCCTTTAAACTCTGCAACCGTTTTTAAGCTGTAGTAATATTTTTTAGCATGGGTGTTTTGCAGCATAACTGCACCACGCTTATCATCTAAATTTGAAATAGCAAATGCAGCCGCGGGTAACCCATCAAAAAAGCGTTTTTTTGCTTTTATATATTCGTCAAAGGTTTTATGATAGTCCAGGTGATCGTGGCTGATATTGCTGAATATTCCTCCAACAAATTCCAACCCCGTTGTTCTATGCTGGGCCACTGCATGGCTGCTTACTTCCATAAAAACATGAGTGCAATTAGCATCCACCATGCTTTTTAGCAAATGATTTAAACTTATGGCGTCGGGTGTTGTATGCGTGGCTTCTATAACTTCCTTTCCAATTTGATTTTGTACCGTACTTATTAAGCCACATTTATAACCCAATTGCGAAAACAACTTAAACAATAAGGTTGCAATGGTGGTTTTACCGTTGGTTCCTGTAACTCCAATAAGCTTTAACCGGGTAGATGGTTCACCAAAAAAATGATGGGCAATAAAAGCAACCGCCTCGTTTGAATTATTAACCTGTAAATAAGTAACCCCATCATTTAAAAGCACCGGCATCTCCTCACATAAAATACATCTTGCTCCTGCTTCAATAGCTTTTGTTATAAACAAGTGACCATCGCTTATTGCTCCTTTAATAGCAACAAACAAAGTTCCCGCTTTAACTTTCCGGCTATCAATCTGCACACCGGTAATTTCAAGGTTTGTTGCTCCCTGAACCGATTGTAATCGTACGTTGTATAATATGTCCTGTAGCTTTGCCATATAAGCGTTCCTCTCTTTTTAAAAAAGACGGGGAAATATTTTAATTTAATTGGATGGTCAATATATCACCTCTCCTGATGTTGCGTCCACTTGCAATAGATTGCGCTATTACTTTTCCTTTTCCACCTATCATTATTTTCAATCCTAAATTTTCACTTAAGTAAACGGCGTCCTTCAATCCCATGCCTACCAGGTTAGGCATTATACCTGATGAAACACGCTGGTTTGCCACAGTACTCATTGTACCATTTTTATACATCCTGCTATAACTACTTCTACCTTCTACTTCTTTAATGGGTAAGGCTAATTGTGTTGTTACCTGCTTAATGTCTTTGGTATAACCTGCGTAATTATACCATGAGCTATCGTTGCGTAGTAAAGAAGCATATTTATAATTATTGCTTTGCACCACGTTCATTGTATAAACCTGGTCAGCTATTTCTTTAAACACCGGTCCCGCTATAGCAGCACCATAAAATAACAGGGCGTGTGGTTTATTTTTAATTACTACTATAATGCTGTACTGCGGATCGTCTGCAGGAAAATATCCTGCAAATGATGATTGGTATATTTTATCAGCATAACCACGTTTTCCATTTGCCACTAAAGCGGTACCGGTTTTACCTGCAATTTTATACTGGCCGCTTTGTAAACTTTTACCGGTACCTTCTAACATAACCCCTTCCAAACTTTTTTTAAGGTCTCTTAAAGTTGAAGCGCTACAAACGCTATCATTCAAAATTTTAGGTTCAAACGCTTTGTAGGTCATTCCATCCTGGCTGATTTTTGTTACCAGGTAAGGTTTCATCATTTTACCATTGTTGGCAACGGCATTGTATAAGGTTAATGTTTGCAAAGGAGTAACAACCAGGTTATATCCAAATGCCATCCAGGGTAAAGTAGTTCTGCTCCAGTGTTTGCTGCCGGGCCTGTAAATCACGGGCCTTATTTCGCCTTTCAGGTCTATCCCAGTAAGCGTATCCATTCTTAGCCTATGTAAATGATCCACAAATTTGTTTGGATTGGAGCTATAATGCATCCAGGCAAGTTTTGCCATTCCCACATTGCTGCTATGTTCAAAAGCCTGTAGTACCGATACATTATTTAAACCATGCTTTTCACTATCATACACCGTTTGACCATAAATTTTCCAGGTTCCTTTATTTAAATCAACATGCGTGTTAAGGTTCACCTTTTTATCTTCAAGCAAAGCCAGCATGGTGGCTAACTTAAATGTGGAACCCGGTTCAGACGGTGTAATCGCATAATTGTAATCTTCATAATATTCACCATCCAATCCCTTACCCAAATTGGCAATGGCTTTAATTTTACCTGTCTTCACCTCCATTACAATTGCACAACCATGTTCTGCTTCATTACCTTTCATCATCCGCATTAAAGCGGTTTCTGTAATATCCTGTATGTTAACATCAAGGGTGGTAGTAATGTCTTTGCCATTCTCCGGTTCCACTTCAAAATCATCAACCGGCACACTGGCTCCGCCTGATATAAAACGCACCAATCGCTTACCCGCCGTACCGGTCAGTTGGTCATTATACGTAACTTCCAGGCCAACTTTGTTGTTATCTCTCAACAATCCTATGGTACGGTATGCAAGCAACTTATATGGGTTTAATCTTATTATCTTTTTATCGGCAATAAAACCACTTTTATTACGGCCCAAGCGCACCAGGGAAAAGGTTTTCATTTGCTGGTAATCCTTAAACGACAATTTCTTCTTCAGCAAAAAATAGCGCTCCTTTTCCCTATAGCCAGTCTTAAGTAACATCTTGTAATCGGCAGCACTTTTATCGCCGAACAAACGTGCTAACGAATAGCTAAGCGAGTCCAGGTTTTCCTTAAAACGTTTACCATTTTTTGCCCGCAACCCGTCGGCCATAAAATCTATGTATATGTCAAACTGGGGAATACTGGTGCTTAGCATACTTCCATCTTCACTATAAATAGTTCCCCTTTCAGCATCCAGTTCAATTATGCGCTGGTGCAGGCTATCACTCATCCCCCTCCAATAGGTACCCTGTACCTGTTGTATATATACCGCTTTTGCAAAAATGGTAATACCCAGCACGGCCATTAAAATAAAGCCCAGGTAAACCCGCCACAATATGTCTTTTTTAACCTCCACTTATCTTATATCACTTATACTTTTTAATAATCAATTTGCCGGTGGCGTTACCGCTTCAATTCTTAACGGCGGAACGCTGTCTAACATTAATCCCAATGGTTCGGCCGCTTTTACCAGTTCGCTACCCCTGCTTCTGAACATCATTTCGCTTTTAATGGTTTTGAACTGGTATTGCAAGTCTTTTAATTGCCTGGCGGTATCGTTTATTCTTCTTATCCGGTTATCGGCCATATGGCCATTAGCTATGTATAAAACTGCCAACACACTTAAAAACAAAAAGAAACTCATGTTTTTTAGTATCCATCCATAACTAAAATATTCACCAAAGGCACGTATACTGTTGCGTACGCCAAACCCCGCCGATGGTGCGGTGGCCTCCGCAGTTGAAACAGTTTCTTCTTCCATATTTTCAGCCACTTTACTCATGTTATAATCTGCCCTTCTTTAACTGCGCTTATCGCTAAAAAAAATGTTTTTGGTACCGGCACCTGTTTTTCAGGGCATCATCGTTGCGTCGCAATCCGTTCATCTGTATCTCTTTTTGCATCATTCAATGCACCAATCTTTCAATCTTATAATCTATCTGTTTATTTGTTCCGTGCTGTTACAACGGTACAAGAGTGCGACGCAACAATGTTTAATAGTAATTCACTACCCTGGTTCATAATGCCTGCCTGACGATTCTTAATTTGTGCTGTTGATCAAAAAAAAATTAACCGTTTGTATATTTATACTTAATGACTATTTTTTTTCGGCTACCCGTAATTTGGCGCTCCTGCTTCGGGGGTTACGCTTCATTTCGGTGGCGGTTGCTACAATGGGTTTTTTAGTAATAATTTTTAAATCGTTTATCCGCACTTCCTGTATCAACGGATTTTCTTCTACTTCATCAAAGCTTCCTTGCTTAAAAAAGTTTTTTACAATCCGGTCTTCAATGGAGTGAAAGGTTATGATGGCCACCCGACCTCCCGGTTTTAAAAGTGCAGGTATTTGTGAGAGCATTTCTTTTAGTGCCCCCATTTCATCATTCACTTCAATACGCAACGCCTGGAAAACCTGCGCCAAATACTTATTGGGATTTCCTTTAACCACCGGGTGTAGCAACCTTTTTAATTGTGCAATATTTTGTAGCTGCCCCTGGCTGCGATGCAAAACAATGTGTTTTGCAAGAGTTTTACTATTGGTCACCTCACCATACTGCTCAAATAATTTATGCAACTCCTGTTCTTTGTATTTTATTAGCAAGGTGGAGGCCGTTAATTCCTGGCGCTGATCCATCCGCATATCCAAAGGCCCATCAAAACGGGTAGAAAAACCGCGATCACCTACATCAAACTGGTGACTGCTTACGCCCAAATCGGCAAGTATACCATCCACCTGGGTAAACTTATTTAAGCGCAAAAAACGCTGCAGGTACCTAAAGTTGGCCGGCACAAAAACTACCCGCTCATCTTTTGGCAAATTGGCTGCTGCATCCGCATCCTGGTCAAATGCTACCAATGTTCCATCGGCACCTAATTGCTGCAAAATTCCTTTGCTATGCCCGCCTCCACCAAAAGTGCAATCAACATATACTCCATTAGGCTTTATGGCCAGGCCTTCCAATGTTTCACTAAACAAAACTGGTATATGATAATCACTATCATTACCCTGCTTATTTTCGAGTGAAGCATTATCATTGGTTCCGGTTTCCATAATTAAAATCGGCCATTTAGGAATGAGTAACTTTTGGCTGGCTACCCATTACATTGGCTGCCAGTTTGCTGAAACTATCTGATGAAAAATCTTCAAAGAGCTGGTTATACTTAGCTGAATCCCATATTTCAATTTTATCGAGCAAGCCTACTAAAATGATGTCTTTTGCCAGACCTGCATATTCTTTTAAAGTTGGAGGTAACAACATTCTTCCTGCTACATCCAGTTCCACTTCTGTTACACCTCCAAGAAATTTGCGACGAAATATCCTGGTTTGTTCGTCAAAATCATTTAACTGGCTAACTTGCTGCTCAATGGCTTCCCAACTTTCAACAGTATATAAAGTCAAACATTTTTCTATACCGCGATTTAGCATGAACGTAGTAGTTCCTTCTGGCAGTTTTTTCTTAATTCCTGCCGGTAAAAGAAAGCGACCTTTCGCATCTACCGTTGATCCATATTCGCCACGAAATGTTGACATTTTTATTTAGAAGGTGGGTTTTACCATTAATTACCACAAAATAACACTTTTTCCCACTTTATATGAAAATATGAAGCGGTTCTTTTTATCCACAAGTAAGCAAGCGGGCAAACACAAGCCCCTATTGATTTACAAGTCAATTTGTTAATAATATTGTTTGAAAATTGTGAATTGGTGTGGAAAAGATGTGCATACCCTACTTAAGGGCTTATAAAACAATAATTTAGAGTACCCATTTTATTGTTTTTTATGTTTGGGAGTTGTTAATTGAAAGATTTTTGAAAATAATTAATAGCCACAAAGCAATTTCTAAATAACCATTTGGACGTTATTTGCTCAATTATATTGAACCTACCTTTGCAATCTTAATTTTATAAATGCACCCCCGGAACCTTCTTATTAAAGATTTTACATACGACCTTCCTGATGAAAGAATAGCCAGATATCCACTGGAACAAAGGGACCAGAGCAAATTACTGGTGCTAAAAGATGGAGCATTAAACTGTAGTACTTACCAAAATATTGATAGCTGGCTACCTCAAGATTCTCTACTGGTGTTTAACAATACTAAGGTTGTAGAAGCCCGGATATTATTTCATAAACCTTCAGGAGGAGTAATTGAAATTTTTTGCCTGGAGCCTACGGAACAATATGCTGACATTACAACTGCAATGCTGCAAACAGGGAAAGTTTGGTGGAAATGCCTTGTGGGAGGTGCCAGTAAATGGAAGCACGGGATAACGCTTACCAAAACAATTGAAAATAGAGAAGGCTCAATTATACTTCATGCTGAAATTGCTGAAAGGTTATCGGATTGCTTTGCAATAAAACTGCACTGGGAACCAGCCCATTTAACTTTTGCTGAATTATTGCACCAGGCTGGATTAATTCCACTTCCACCATATTTACATAGAAAAGTTGAAGAAAGTGATAAAGAAAGGTATCAAACTATTTATGCTGCAGCGGATGGATCGGTAGCAGCACCCACAGCAGGATTACATTTTACCCAGGCGGTATTTGAAAAATTAACTCAAAAAAATATACAAAAAGAGTTTGTAACCCTCCATGTGGGTGCTGGAACGTTTAAACCTGTAAAAAGTGAAGTGATTGCAGACCATGAAATGCATGCTGAATTTATTGAGGTAACCCAGCAAAATATTCAGCAGCTAATAAACTACCTGGAAAAAACCATTGTTGCGGTGGGTACTACCTCGTTGCGAACTATAGAAAGCTTATACTGGATGGGGGTAAAAGTAACTGTAGATTCAAACCTTGAATTAAAAGACCTGGTGGTATACCAATGGGATCCTTATGATCAAACTATTGATAATGTGGATCCCCGGCAAGCATTAAATAATTTAAAAGAATGGATGAATTTGAAGGGGCATGAACGGCTGATAACCAAAACACAAATAATGATTGCTCCCGGTTACCAATTAAAAGTTGCAAAGGCTATCATTACCAATTTTCACCAGCCGCAATCAACCCTATTACTTTTAATAGCTGCCATTGCAGGCGATCGATGGAAACAGATGTACCAATACGCAATGGAGAATGATTTTAGATTTTTAAGCTATGGTGATGGATGCCTGATTTATAAACACCCATAGAAAAGAGGAAGCGAAATGGGATTAAAACATTTTATGCTTTTTCCTTTACTAATGGAATTTCAACAGTAAACACACTGCATTTACCCAGGGTGCTTTCAACTTTTATTTTGCCATTGTGTACATCAACTACGGTTTTTACATAACTCATACCAAGGCCAAAACCTTTTACGTTATGGATATTACCTGTATGTGCCCTATAAAACTTTTCAAAAATTCGTTTTACCGTTTCCTTGTTCATACCAATACCATTGTCTTCAATTTTAATACATAACCATTTACCATGGTTGGTGGTACTCACTTTTAAAGTAATACTTTCTTTTGAGTATTTTATGGCATTATCTACCAGGTTGGAAAGCATATTGGTAAAATGATTTTCGTCAGCCAGGATAAGGTCGTTGGTGGCTTTTAAATTTACTTCCACCAGTCCTTGCTTGTCCTCAATTTGTAAACGATGATTATTTAACGCATTTTGAATAAGCGGATGTGCATGTACTTTTTGCATATTCAGCTTTAACTCCTGCCGGTCGAGCAATGCTGCCTGCAGAATGGTTTCCACATGCTTGTTCATTCGCTTATTCTCTTCCTTTATAATCCCGCTGAAATAACCCATTTTCTCCGGGTTATTCTGCACTTTTTCATTACGCAGTGCATCAACAGCTAATGAAATGGTTGCAAGAGGGGTTTTAAACTCATGGGTCATGTTATTGATGAAATCCGTTTTAATCTGGCTTAACTTTCGCTGGCGAAGCAAGGTTTGAACCGTTAAAGCAAATGCGGCAATAATGATAAGAGTAAACAATACCGATCCGGCAAACATCCATGTTAACGAACCCCATACCTGGGTTTTAAAATCCGGAATAATTACCACCAGGTGTTCAAAAGGGATCAATCCTTCCATCATCGATCCGGTTTCGGGAAGGATGGGGTGAATAATGGTTTTATTATGCAACGTATCTAATGCCTCAATACCAAAATTGGGCGATTGCATTTCTAAATTGTAAATGTTTGAATTGGAATAAACAGCAAATTCAAAATTGATGCGTTTTACTCCTTTTTCGGATAAAGCATTTTCCAGCTTTTCCCTGATTTCAAATTCAGAAAAATGCTGTGCAATAGTGGGGCGACTTAAATTGTAATTATAATCGTCGGGTAATAAGCTAAGATTTGGTTTGCGTGGAATTTTAATATAAGGCATTGAAGATGCCTTTGAACTTAGCTCGAGGCTTACTTTGTAAATAGCTTCTTCCACTTTAGAAGTGATTTGTTCCTGCCTGAGGATGATCATGTTTTTAAACCAACTCACCTGGAGAATGAATATTCCCAGTAAAGAAAGCGTGATCAGTAAGACGATGATGGGAAAAATTTTCTTCATTGCCACAAATATAACAGCATCAATTTGTGTTTAATACTCTAAAGCATTGTTTCCACTCAATTTAACTTTATTACGTAAAAATTTTGTTACACTACTAGCAGTAATTGCATTTTATTATTAACTTTTCAATATGGCTGATTTATTTACAGGAAGTTTATTAATAGCTGATCCATTTTTAAAGGACCCTAATTTTATGAGGTCGGTAATAATTATTTGTGAACACCAGGTTGCAGGTAGTTTTGGATTTGTGTTGAATAAAGAATATCCACAAGAATTAAGTAACCTGGTGAGTGAACTTGAAAACTCCGATTTCCCGGTTTATTATGGCGGACCTGTACAACAGGATACCGTTCACTTTTTACACCAATGCCCGGAGTTGATACCCGGTGGTTTTGAAATTGTTGATGGGATTTACTGGGGTGGTGATTTTGACCAGGTTGTTCATTTGGTTAACAGCAAGGCACTTACTCATAACGATATCAGGTTTTTTTTAGGCTACAGCGGCTGGGGTGAGGGTCAATTAGAAGAAGAAATGAAACAGAAAAGCTGGATAACCTCTGAAGCAAATAAACAATTGATTTTTAAACTTGATGCAGGCAATATATGGAAGGTTGCCCTAAAACAGTTAGGGGGCGAATACGAACAAATGGTGAATTATCCCATTGATCCTCAATTGAATTAACGGTTATGAAAGATTAATAAGATATAGCCGCTGAATGATCCCTAAAGATCCATTAGTACAAGGGTGCGACGCAAGTAAAGTTGAAACAAAGGTTAAATGCCTGGTCCATAAAAATCTACTTTAAATTTAAAAGCCTCCGAAAATTTCGGAGGCTTTTAATAAATGGATATTGAATAACTTATTTCAGGTTAAAAATAAACCCGGCATTTACGCCTATATTATTCAGGTTTTCGATATTGTTTTTGTTATAAGCGCCATAGTTGTACGTGGCTCCTAATTTAAAACCTGTATTATTATTAAGTTTTGAAAAAGGCACCATTACACCTGCACCAGCCTGTGCAGCAAAAGTTCCGGAGGCATCGCTGCCGGGAAATTCGCCCAAATATTGGCGGTAATTAACCAGGTTTAAACCCGCACCCAACGAAACATAAGGTTTTATAAGAGATGCCTGGTCGCCCATGGGTGAAAAGGTTCCTTTAAGCAAAACAGGTATAATTTCCATACTGTTACTTACCACGGCCGATATGGTTTCGTTAGCCTGGGTATGATATACCTGGCGGCCATATTTCTGGTAATAGTCCTGGTAGCCCGATTGTACTCCTAATGCAAATTTTGGATTGATGGCATAACTTATTTCGCCAATGGCCCCTTTGAAGGATGTATTGCTTATAAAATCGTTTTTAAAACTACCCTGGGGGGCACTTAAGTTATACCCCAATTGCATTTTCCATTTATTGCTGAGCGCCTGAGCATTTGCATCTACCGCCAAGGTTGCAATAAATATTGTTGAGAGCATTATTATTAATTTGTTCATTTTAAATATGTGTTTAGCGGTTTTTTAAATAGGGAGATTGATCAAAAAGAAATTTTACCTGCTGGTTAGGATCATCGCTAAATATTCCCGAACCACGAATAAGTCCTGTCCATGCAATCTTAATCCCGTTATTAGCATTTGCATCTTTCAGGTTTAGCACGTCAATAGTTAAAGCACCTTCCCTTATGGAGTAAGTTGCATAGCCGTAAGGCATATTGTAACCATAGCCGCCATAACGCGAACCCCAATAATAGGGATCGTAATAATTGCCGTAGCCACCGTAATAATTATTGTATACGATTACACCGGTTGAAGTGTTATATATACGGCTGACATTTACACCTACATCGGGATTGTTGCTTTTATTAACCTGTGTATAACCGGCACCTTTCATTTGATTGATTGTTGCATTAATAAAACCCTGATCGGTAGCGGTTAGCTCCTTAGTAGCCTGCCCGTTACGGACAACTAACACTGAATCGGATACACTAAAAGTGGTTAATGTTGAAAAATTAGTAGTTGAATCGAAGTTGGTGATATAAATTCTAGATTCGTCCTGGGTGAGGTTACTTATTGGATCTTTTGAGCAGCCTGTAAAAGCTAAGGCCAATCCAATAATCCCTCCAAAAAAAACATTTTTGCGTTTCATACTATTGTCCTTTGTTTTTTGAATGTTTAATAAAACTGTACAATATATCAACGCAAATAAAATGCCTGTAGATGCTAAAAACTGCTAAACATAAGTTAGGGGAATACTAAAACGCGGCAATTGCAATAAATGCATATAAAAACAAAAAGTCCCAAACCGGTGGTTTAGGACTTTTATAAATTTACTTAGTAAAAGTTACTTGTTTAGAGGATTAGCACCTTCAACCAAAACGGTAGCTTTATTATTCAATACTTCAACAAATCCACCCTGTATGGTAAACAAATCAAAAACATTTTTCTCCTTTAATACCTTAAGGGTGCCTTGCTTTAAAGCACTTACAATAGGAGCATGCTTATCCAATACTTCAAATAAACCATCTATACCCGGTAATTGTACACCATAAACTTCACCACTGTAAAGTTTTTTCTCCGGAGTTAATATTTCTAAAGTCATAGTGAATTTTCAAAATTAAGAATTCGCTGCTGCTATCATCTTTTTACCTTTTTCCATAGCATCTTCCAAGGTACCAACCAGGTTAAATGCTGCTTCAGGATAATCATCCACTTCACCATCCATTATTGAATTAAATGAACGGATGGTATCCTCGATGCTTACAAATACACC